>NZ_JBSFMS010000084.1:0-32480 GCF_053599675.1 Streptomyces sp. NPDC000880
GGGCGAGTGCGCGTCTGCTGACGGCACTGGCCATGCGCCTGTCGCGTCATACCGCCCTGCGTACCCTGCTGCGCATCCCGCTGCCCAGGTCGCGGGTGCCCCGCGTGATCAGTGTCGATGACTTCGCCCTGCGCCGGCGCCACCGCTATGCCACCGTGCTGGTCGACGCCGAAACCCACGAGCGGATCGACGTGCTACCCGACCGCACGGCCGACACCCTGGAAGCTTGGCTGCGGACCCATCCGGGCGCCGAGATCGTGTGCCGCGACGGCTCGGCCACCTACGCCGAAGCCATCCGCCGCGCCCTGCCCGATGCCATACAGGTCGCCGACCGCCGGCATTTGTGGAACAACCTGTGCGAGGCCGCCCTGAGCGAGGTCAAGGCACACAGCAGCTGCTGGGCCACCGTGCTGGACGCGCCCCCTGTACGACGGGCCCCGCGGCGCCTCCGGTTCTGCCGACCGGGCAGTTGGAAGCTCATCTGCGACGGAGTCGAGTTCACCGGCGCATCCAGCGTCAAAGTGATCCGCTACCGCTACCGCGGCAGCAACATCCCGACCCCGTGGACACCACGACCGGCAGTCGCCAGCACAGACGGCTGACCACCGGCCAAAGCACGTGGAACGCCCGTTGCGTGGGAGACACGCACGGCGGGTGGCGGGCGGGTCGGGGAAACGGGCTGGTCGCAAGGCCAGTACCGCGCCCCGGCCCGACCCAACCGCAAACGGCGATGATCGGAACGCGCACCGTCAAACCGATCTGAGAGCAGCAGTCCCTCAGCGCCAGTCGCCGGTCACCCAGGCCACCAGGCGGGGGCGGGACGTCCACGGGTCTCACGGCACGATCGCGTCGGTGGAGACGATCTTGTACGAGACGAGCTTCCGGGCCGCGAAGGAGAGGTCGCTGGAGACGTCGCCGGGCTCCCCGATCGTCACCGGGCCCTCGGACGCGGTCGCCGGTTCGAGGGTGTGGCAGCCGACGTTGGGGAGGGGCCGGCCGAGGTACCAGCCGCCGACGAAGACGGCGTACAGGGCGGCTGTGGCGCCTAACCTCGCCGTTTCGGTTGGGGCGATGAGGTGTCGCTGGGTCAACTGTCGAGTGGCCGATGTGATTTCGGTGCTTGGGCATGGCAGAGGCCCGGCGTGGTGGTCGGGTTCTCCGGGGTCCTTCGGGTAGTGGTGGTCAGGGGTTTGCCGGTCAGCCGGCGGGGCGGCGCAGGGCGGCGAGGCGATGGAAGGCGGTGGCGAGTTCGTGTCTCCAGGGCCAGGGTCGCCGATATCCGCAGGCGCAGGCGGCGGCCGCTGCGGGTGAGGCGTGCGGCGACGTGCAGCAGTCGGTAGCGGAGCTTCTTCGGTTCGGCAGCCGCGAGTTCGCCGTCCAGCAGCAGGACGCGCATCCAGGCCGTGATGCGGGTGCCGGCGGGATAGGAATCCACAGGTGTCGCCACGGGCCCACATGGAGCGGACTGCAGCACCACCCGCCGCTATATACTAAACGGAACGTACAGAATAGTAGGGGGAGGGCGAAGTCAATTGAGCGAGACCCAGGGGACTCGGAGGGGGTTCGGCGGCCGGCCGCCAGGAGGTCCCGCAGAGGCGCCGACGGCGCCGACCACGGCGGAAACGGAAGCCGTTCTTTCGCCCGCGCGGCTGCGGAAGGTGATCCTGGTCCTCGCTGTGGGCACCGGCCTGGCGGTCGCCAACATCTACTACTCGCAGCCGTTGCTCGCTCCCATCGGGTCGGGTTTCGGTGTCAGCCAGGGCAGCACCACCCTGGTGGTCACCCTCACGCAACTCGGATACGCCCTTGGCCTGATCGTCCTGCTGCCGCTGGGCGATCTGTTGGAGAACCGAGCGCTCGCGTCGCGCACCCTGCTCGTAACGGCTGCAGCCCTGGTCGCGGCCGGACTCTCCCCGTACTTCGGGATGTTCTTGCTGATGTCGGTCCTGGTCGGGATGACCTCGGTGGTGGCACAGATCCTCGTCCCGCTGGCCGCGCACCTGGCGCCCGAGGGGGAGCGGGGCAGAGTGGTCGGCACCGTCATGAGCGGACTGCTGCTGGGCGTCCTGCTGGCTCGTACCGTCTCCAGTCTCGTGGCCGCGGCCTGGGGCTGGCGCACTATCTATCTGATCTCCGGCGTGCTCATGGTCGCCCTGTCGGTCCTGCTGGTGAGGGTGTTGCCCCAGCGCCGTCCGGGACACACCAGCACCTACGGCGGGCTGATGCGGTCCACCTTGCGGCTGGTAAAGGAGGAGCCCGCGCTGCGGCGGCGTGCACTGTGCCAGGCCATGATGTTCGGCGCGTTCAGCTGCTTCTGGACCTCCGTCTCGTTCGAGCTGATCAGCCGGCACCACTTCGGGCAAGTCGGGATCGCGGTGTTCGCGCTGGTGGGCGCGGCGGGCGCGGCGGCGTCCCCGATCGCAGGCCGGCTCGGTGACCGCGGCCATGGCCGCTCGGGAAGCGGCTTCGCCCTCATTCTCGCGGTCGCCGCGATGGTGCTGGCCGGCCTCTGTGCGAGCAACCTGCTGCTGCTCGCGGTCGCGGGCGTCCTGCTGGATCTCGCCGTCCAAAGCCACCAGACCCTCAGCCTGCGGGAGATCTACGGTCTGCGGGGGGACGCCCGCTCCAGGATCAACGCGGTCTACATGACCTCGATCTTCCTCGGCGGCGCCGTAGCCACCGCGGTGTCCGGGGTCGTGAACGACGCGTACGGCTGGACGGGCGTGTCGCTGCTCGGCGCCGCCCTCGCGCTCGTCGGGGTGTGCGTGTGGGCGGTCTCCACACTGCGCCAGGTGCGTGCCGAGGCCGCGGCCGGCCGAGAGATCGCCGCGTGAGCGGCGCGCTGCCGGAGGCAGAGCGCCGCGTGGCCGGCCGGTACAGGCAGCGTCGAGCGAACGGCAGTGCGAAACAAGGGCGGAACGGCATGAAGCGCTGCAGTTCGCCGATATCGGCCCCGACGTCCTTTTTCCGGAGCCAACACGCTTTCGGCCACCACGCAGCAGTTGGCCGCGGGCCTGGGAGTCGCGGTCGGCGCGCTGAAGGACCGGGAGCCTACCGGGTGGCATGGTTGGGGATCGCCGTGCTCACCTGACTGTCTCCGGGGTGCAGGCCTTCAGGCCGGCTCCTGATGCCGGCTCCGCAATCCGGCCAGCAGCTGCCTGACCAGTGTCGCCGCCAACTCGTCGTGCAGCGGCTCGTGACCGAGCAGCAGGCGATGGTAGACGGGAGCGAAGAGCTGGTCAACGGCGGCGGCGACATCCATGCCGTGCTCCAGCTCGCCGCGCGCCACGGCCTCGCGCAGCAGACGCGCCCCGATCTGGCGGCGTGGCCGCAGCCACTGTTCGTCGAGTGCCGCCCTGATGTCGGGGTCCGCCTGTCCCGCGGCGATCAGGTCGGCCATCAGCGGCCCCGTCGCAGTGTCCCGGAACAGCCGGGCGAGCGCCCCGACCTGGTAGGTGAGCGCCTCGGCCAGGGAGGCATTCGGCGGGACGTCAGTGGTGTTCCTGGTGCGGCTGAAGAAACTCTCCAGCATCACGTGGGCGCGTGACGGCCACCACTTGTAAACGGTTGCCTTGCTGACTTGCGCACGGGCCGCGATGGCCTCCATGGTCACAGCGTCGATCCCACCAGCGATCAGCAGGTCCGCCGCCGCTTCGAGCACGGCAGCGCGGGCACGTTCGCTGCGGGGCCGGCCCCGGGGCGCGCGCGTTTCCGGCGCACTGCTCGCGCCATCCGCCGGGGCCCCATTGCCGACCGATGCTTCCATCGCTACGCCCACCGCAGCCCTTCCAACTCTGCGCCACACCAGTGATCGCACCGTACAGGAAGGGGTTCCGGCGCACGCCGAGACCCCGGAGCGTTTCGCGCTGTGTCCGGTGGCGGACCCACGACCGCGCGTCCCGGCGCAGGGTCGTTCGATCGCGTTCAGGCCCGTACCGCACAAGCCCTTCTCCTGCTTCGCACGCAGCGTAAGGAGAATTGGCGGCCGCACCCAGAACGGTCTTGCTCAACCCAGGAAGCTCAGCCGCACCTGACGGTCGGGGTTGTCCTTGTTGGTGTCCGCCAACCTCCATTAGGGCAACCGTCAGAATAGACGTCCCCCTGCCGGATCGACTGCGGCCAGAAGCAGGCGCTTCCTGGAACCTCCAAGCCGGCGTTGATCGTAGGCGTCGCCGACCGAGCCGATGGAGGCGGCGACGCCTTCGCCGTCCAGGTGGGTGGCCAGCTTGAACGAGGTGTGCTGGCTGCCCGCATCGCTGTAATGGATGAGCTGTCCGGGCTGCCCTCCCGGTCGCGCTGCCACAAGTCCATCTCCACTGCGGCCAGGACGAGTTCGGTGTGCTTGGTGGTGGCCGCGGACCAGCCGACGATGCGGCGGGAGAAGGTGCCGACGACGAAGGCAAGGTTGACGGTGCCGGCCCAGTCCGCGACGTGGGTGAAGTCGGCAACCCAGGTCCGGTTCGGGGCGTCGGCGACGAAGTCTCGCTCTACCAGGTCCGGCGCCTGCTCGGCGGATGGATCCGTGACCGTGGTGCAGACCTTCTTGCCACGTGTGGCACCGGTGATTGCCCACTCGCGCATAGCCGCTCCACGGCGCAGCACCCGCTTACGCGGGCGGCCGCGGCGGCTTGCCTTCTCCAGGCCCCTGCCGTCGATGGGGGTGGTCCTGTCCATGCCGGTGCCATGAGCTCCGGCGGAGAACACCACGGCGTCGTGCCCGCTGATCTTCGCGGCGAGCACGCCGACGCGCTGTCAGGCGGCGGATATCTGGGAGTCGTCGGCGAACGCCTTGAACTCCAGGGCGTTGCCTGCCGGGTCGAGGAGGAACATCGTCCACTGCTCGCCGGTCTGCCCCTCGAAGCGCACATAAGGCTCGATCACGAACTCGGTGCCCGCAGCGCGCAGCCGGTCGGCAAGCTTGTGGAACTCCGGGATCGTCAGGATCAGGCCGAAGTGCGGCACTGGGACGTCGTGGCCGTCGACAGGGTTGTGGATCCCCTGCGCGCGGGCCGGTGCCAGGTGCGTGACGAACTGGTGGCCGTGCAGATTCCAGTCCACCCAGGTGTCCGCGCTGCGGCCCTGCTCTACGCGGCCACCCACCACCGGCGTCTCGAGGAGGCGTGGCAGGCGATCCGCTCCCAGGTCCACCTCTTCCTGCTGACCCGGATCGGCGTCAGCTCCGAGGGATACCTGCCACACACATCCCGAACAAGCACCGCCCGCTCGTCGCCGCCCTGCGCGCCCGCGACGCCGAGACCGCCCTCGAACTCTTCGCCGCACATCGCCGCCACGCCTTCGACGTGCTCGTCGGCACCGATGCCCCGAATTCACCTGCAAAGCACAAACGATCACAGGGCGCAGGGCGTGAGTGACGGCGCTGCGAACCTGGTCATGACTCACCTGGGCCGAGGCACACCTGGAACGCTGAACCCGCTGAGGACACCACCCCGGCTACCCGACGTCCCGGAACCCCGCGCCGACGACCTGCGACCCAAGGTGGTGACCGCACCCTCCGCGTCCTTGCGGAGCAGCTGGCCGAGCTCGCTGTACTCGAACCGGATGGTCTGGCCGAGGCCGTTGGTCCGGGAGTCAGGCGGCTTGCTGCGTCGTACGTGTAGGTGAGCTCCCGCCCGTCAAAGTCGGTCTCCGATACGAGGCGACCCACTCCGTCGTACACGTACGTCCAGTCCAGGCCCTGCGGGTTGGTGACCTCAGTCAGCTGGAGATTGGTGTCGTGGCGGAACTCGTGGCGCACTCCGTCCGGCCCGGTGCGGGCAACGAGCAGGTCAAAGTCCGTGTACTCGTACGTGGAGATGCTGCCCATCCACGCTGATGGCCCGTCACGACCCCCGACCCATTCGATCACCAGCTACGAAAACCTTGTCAGAGCCACCAGAAAGGTGTCCCTGGTTTCTGCCGTGATGCGAACTCGACACTCACATCGCTGCAGGCCAGGCGACACTTTTCCCTGTCGGGGCATCAGATCGCATTATGCCGCTGAATAACCAGGGTCAAGGCTTCCCAGCTATTTCACACGCCCGGCACTGCGGCCGACCGCAGGTGCACTGCATGATGGCGTCGAGGACCTCGTGATCGTGGTACAGGCACTCGTCCTTGCAGGTGTGGCGTGGGATGAATCCTGCCGGGATCTCGCCGGGCCACGGTTCGTCACCCTCCCGGCAGCGGACGAACCGCTCAGGGTCGGTGGAGTGCAGCCCGTGCATGTTGGCCCGCGCCTCCTCCTCCAGCTCCCGCGCCTGCCCCACCACGGCCTTGAGCTGAGCGGCGAGGCTGGAGTACCGGTCGTCGCCGGTCCGCACGTGCGCGGCCCGCAGTGCCATCGCGGCGTTGCCCAAGAATCTGCCGGCATCCTGAAGGTCGGTCACGTGATGCATCTGAATGCCTGCCACGCCCCTAACCCACACGGCGTCCATGCTCACTGGTCCACCTTTCCGGCGTTCGCCTTGCATTTCTTGAGCGACATACATCTCCTCTAATATGTGCGCCTATATCTCCCCTGATATGCGCCGACTTCCCACTGCTCAGACGAATCCCACGCCTGCGTTCCCCCGCCGATACGCCCAGGTCTTTGAAGGGCGGCGCCCGTACCGCCACAGACCTAAAAATCAATTCATTACGGACAGTAAAGCTCTCGGCCGCACCCGTCCAGCAGAATGGGAGTGAATCGGCTCACAGCAGGCATAGTGGAACCTGAAAGGTGCCATAACCGCTCAGTGGATCTACCGCTGGTTGCTCGGCCAGGGTGGTCTGACAGGGCGATGGCAAAGTCTCATGATCTTGGGTTCGGTGCTGGTCAGTTGAGTCCGAAGAGGGCCAGCGGCCGCTCGAAGGGACGGAAGCATGCGGGAAGTCGACGCCCAGGTCGGTGACGGTCAGCGTCTGCACCACACGGTCTCAAGACGGCCGTGCCCGTCGGTGCGGTCGTAGAACTTCGTGGTGACCTCGCCCCAGGGCAGGGTGCGCAGTTGATCGTAGAGGGGCGCTTTTGGCTCGCCTTCACGGTGAAGGCGTAGTCGTCTTCCTGGCTTCGACGAGGAAGCGGGCGTGCTGGCGCTGGGTGTGCAGCGCGTCGGCGGTTACCGTCACCCCGGTCAGCTCGTAGGGCTGAAGCAGGGCGGCGGAGCAGGTTATCTCGTTGGTCTTGTCGGGGACCCGCAGCTGGGCGACGGTCTGGCCGGTGCCGGTCGTCGCGGCCGGCAGGTGGGCGGCCGGGGTGTTGCCGTGGCGCGAGCCGCGGCCGCTCTTGCCGTCCACGGCCAGCGTGTCGGCGGCCGGATCGCAGGCGAGCAGGCGGCCCGCTGGGGGCGAAGGCGACTTGGAAAGGTCACTTGTACAACGGAGCTTCGTTGCGTACGTCGCGCACCCACCCGGCATCGTCACACCGCCGTGACCTGCACACCTACAAGATCAACCCCACTTTGAAATCGCCCGGGGGACGACTCCGGAACCAGCCGATGGCGGACTGTCGGTTTGCGGGCCGGGAAGACAGGCCAACGAGTGGGCGGGCGGGAAGCGGGACGGGCCCGGATGTCGCCCGCAGGGTTCTTTCGGCGGTCCCGCCCTGTGACGGGACCGCCGGTCCCTGTCAGCCCTTTTTGTCGCCGAGCGTGTAGGAGATTGCCCCCGTCCCGGCCAGCTTGCCGGCGTCGACGATCAGGTACTCCGAGCGGATGGGGTGCCCGTCGAGCCACGACTCCAGGATCTCCCGGGCACCGGCCGCATAGCGGGCCTGCGCGGAGAGGGTCGTCCCGGACACGTGCGGCGTCATCGCCTCGTACGGCATGGTGCGCCAGGGATGGTCGGGCGGTGGCGGTTGCGGATACCAGACGTCACCGGCGTAGCCGGCAAGTTGGCCGCTGTTCAGTGCCCGCACCACGGCGTCCCGGTTGACGATGAGCGCGCGTGCGGTGTTGACGATGTACGAACCGCGCTTCATGACCCCGATCAAGTCGTCGTCGACGAGGTTCTCCGTCTGCGGATGCAGGGGCGCGTGGATCGACAGCACGTCGACAGTGGAGGCCAGGGACCGGGCGTGGGGATGCCAGGTCACCCCCAGCTCCTCCTCGAGTTTCGGCGGCAGTCGGTGCGGGTCGGAGTAGTGCAGGGTTACGTCGAACGGCTTGAGGCGGTGCAGCACCGCCTGGCCGATACGGCCGGAACCGAGGACGCCGACGTGCATGCCTTCGAGGTCGTAGGCGCGCGAGACGCTGTCGGCGATATTCCAGCCGTTCTTGGCGGTCACCCACTCGTGGGCGGGCAGGTAGTTGTGCACCAGTGCGAGGATCTGCATGACGGCGTGCTCCGCCACGCTGATGCTGTTGCTGTAGGTCACCTCCGCCACCGTTATGCCGTGGGCGATGGCGCTCGGCAGGTCGACGTGGTCCGAACCGATCCCCGCTGTGATCGCCAGCTTGAGATTGGGAGCCTGGGCGATCCGCTCGGGGGTCAGATAGGCGGGCCAGAAAGGTTGGGAGATCACCACGTCGGCGTCTCGCAGCTCGCGGTCCAAGGCGGAGTCCGGCCCCTCCTTGTCGGCGGTGACGACGTAGGTGTGGCCCCGGTCCTCCAGGAAGCGGCGCAGCCCGAGTTCCCCGGAGACGCTGCCGAGCAGATGCCCGGGAGTGAAGCCGATGGATTCCGGGGTCGGCGTGCTCTGCCCCCCGGGGTAGCCGGTAATGGTCGGGATCTCGTCGCGGGCGTAGGCGGGAGGGTAACCGCCCACGGGGTCGGGATAGAGAACCGATAGGATCTTTGCCATGGCCTCCTCCATCGATTTGGGGCCAACGCTGCTCCGGGAAACCGGTCGGGCTTTCCGCCGGGATGTGAGGCACCGCGTCGGGCTCGCATGATCGGGGCGCCGCTCGCAATCGACCTGACCCGCGCGCCGACGATCTTCGATTTTAGTCGTGCATGCGTCGGAGGAGCAATATCCCAGGGTACAACGGGGAAAGTATGCCGGTGGATATGAATGCGGAACGGCCGCGGGACACCACGGGTACAAACCCTTTTTTCGGTGAGATTGCGACAGGAAATCCGGCGATCGGAGCAGTGGAGGTCGCTGACGTCGGAGTGTGTGGGCGAGACTACTGATGTGGCGGAAGGAACGATTCCGGGCCCCGAGAGGGAGTGCCGGGAGCCCGGGCACCTGTCCGGCGCCGGGTCCGCCACGGTCCAGTTCCCTGTTTTCGCCTTCACCACCTTCTCGACCTGGATGGTCGAGACCGGTCGCCTTCTGGGCGGCGACCGCTACGCTGCCGCGGCGTCCAACCCCTCGGCAATCTGTTCGCCGGTCTGGCTGCTACCGGCGTGGGCCTGACCATCGGCCGGGTGATGCAGACCAGGCGAGTACGGCTCGCAACACAGCGCGGCCCCGCCCGCCGATACGGCTGGTGCGTAAGGTGATCACCATGCTCGCCGTCGGCGGAACGGCCGCGGTCGGGGCAGTGGCGCGCTACCTGCTCGACCAATACCGGCAAAGGCGCCGACATATTCTGGCGCGGCACATGAGCAGGGCTGTTGCGAAGTCTCGTACCTGCGAGATCAGCCCTGGTCAGCGCGGTGCGACGTGCGGGCGAGCTGGCCTGATTGACGATCCGTCAGAACTCCGCAAGCGGTTCCGTCCGTTCCCCAGAGTGGGGCGCGACCCGCCGGCCGACTTTGCAACGGCCCTGGGCACATGGGTAGTACAACGTTCTCCCATTCAGTTACGAGTTGATCCGCCTGTGCGGGCAGCGGGAAGTTCACTAACCGGAGAACCGTCCTCATCGAGCACGGCGGCCAAGGCTTCGACCCAGTCGTCTGGGATTTGACAAGGAGATCTCCGAGGCGTCTTCTGGAAGTGACGCGGCGTGCAGTCCGTCAGGGCGCGCCACACGCGTCTGGGTTGACCAGCGGCGTGCCCGGCATCCGGAGGCGGCTTATGGCAACCTACGAATACTCTTGCAGTCGCTGCGGGCCTTTCGACGTGAGGCTGGCGATCGGCACTGCTCCCGGCGCGTACGGGTGTCCCGTTTGCGCAGACGATGCGAGACGTGTGTATTCCCCGCCGGGCTTGGCTCTGACCCCGCACGCCGTGACCTCGCTTCACGACCGGCAGGAACAGGGCCGTGAGGCCCCGGTGGTTGTCTCGGAAGTGCCGCCGCGCCGGAGTCCGCCGCGGCGCCCGCGCCCCGCGCTCTCGCGGTTGCCGCGCCCCTGAGGGTGATGGTCGACAGGGCGGGGACCAGTGACAGAAAGTCTTTGGCGGGTTTCGGCGTCAGGACACCGACGTCGGTTCCCTGGGCGGTGCGGAAAACGCTGGCCGGGAATTGAGCCGTATCCTCGGCAACCCGGGCGCGACGGTATTCCCGCGCACGCGGACTTAGGAGGTGCGTCCCCGTGGCAAACCTGGGACTGCTCTTCGTCGGAGCGGTGCTCTTCCTCAACGGGCTGATGCTTCTCGGGAAGGTCGATCCCCGGGCTGCAGCAGTGTTCAATCTGTTCGTAGGAGCACTGCAGGTGCTGACGCCGACCTATCTCATCATCAATGCCAGTGGCGACCCTCGCGAGATCCTGGCGGTGTCCGGTATCTACTTGTTCGGCTTCACCTACCTGTATGTAGGTATAGGTTTGCTCATGGGGTTGGACAGCACCGGCGTCGGCTACTACTCGCTGTTTGTGGCAATCACGGCTTTGGGCTACGCGTTCATCAATTTCCGGCTCTTCAAGGACTACCCGTTCGGGGTCATCTGGCTCTACTGGGCGTTTTTGTGGTTCCTGTTCTTCCTGTTGCTCGGTCTCAAGATGGGGAGCCTCACCAATTACGTGGGCTGGGTCACGGCGATCGAGGGCTGGGTCACCGGCGTGATTCCCGCGTTCCTCCTGCTTTCCGGCTACTGGAAGCACCCCACGGAGATCGCCGTCGCTCTGGGGATCTTCGCCGTGGTGTTCGTGGCGCTGTGGCCGCTCACCCGGAAACCGCGGCCGGCGACCCATGTCGACGCGGGGACCGGAAGTACCACGGCGGCCAGCCCGGGCTAGACGAACAAACAGCACCGTCGAGAGATCGGGAGGTGTGCCTGTCAATACCAGCCACCCGGCACGGCGCCCACGATCATGCGGGCGTACGCGCATACCGCGACCACACCATCGTGACCTGATCACCAAAAGGAGCTGTCATGCCTGAAGTCGTTTTCAGCGTGGACCAAACCAGGTCCATGCGTGACCAGGCTGTTCCCGGACACAACCGGTGGCACCCGGACGTCCCCACCGTCGCCATGGTGCGGCCAGGAGCCGAGTTCCGCGTCGAGTGCCGCGACTGGACCGACGCACAGGTCGGCAACAACGACTCCGCCAACGACGTACGAGACATCGACCTGACCATCCCCCACATGCTCAGTGGGCCGATCGGCGTGGAGGGCGCGGAACCCGGCGACCTGCTCGTCGTGGACATCCTCGACCTCGGCCCCGTTCCGCAGCAGACCGGGGACGCAGCCGGGCAGGGCTGGGGCTACACCGGCATCTTCGCCAAGGCCAACGGCGGCGGATTCCTGACCGACTACTTCCCGGACGCGTACAAGGCGATCTGGGACTTCCACGGACAGACGGCGACCTCCAGGCACCTTCCCGGGGTCCGCTTCACCGGAATCACCCACCCGGGGCTGTACGGGACCGCGCCGTCCGCCGAGCTGCTCGCACGGTGGAACGCCCGCGAGCAGACGCTGATCGACACCGACCCGGACCGGGTCCCGCCGCTGGCTTTGCCGCCGTTGGCCGACAATGCGCTCGCCGGCGGGGCCACCGGAGGCGACGCGCAGCGCATCGCCCAGGAAGGCGCCCGTACGGTGCCGGCCCGCGAGAACGGAGGCAACCAGGACATCAAGAACCTCACCCGAGGCTCGAGGGTCTTCTTCCCCGTGCACGTCAAGGACGCCAAGCTCTCCGGTGGCGACCTGCACTTCAGCCAGGGCGACGGAGAGATCACTTTCTGCGGCGCCATCGAGATGGGCGGTTTCATCGACTTCCACGTCGACCTGATCAAGGGCGGTATGGAGAAGTACGGCGTCACCACCAACCCCGTGTTCATGCCGGGCAACGTCGAGCCGAGGTACTCGGAGTTCCTCACCTTCATCGGGATCTCCGTCGATCACGACACGGACACGAACTTCTACATGGACGCGACGCTGGCCTACCGCCGCGCCTGCCTCAACGCCATCGAATACCTCAAGAAGTTCGGCTACAGCGGTGAGCAGGCCTACCTGCTGCTCGGCGCCGCACCCGTCGAGGGACGCATCAGCGGGATCGTCGACATCCCCAACGCCTGCTGCTCGCTCTACCTCCCAACCGCGGTGTTCGACTTCGACGTCCGTCCCACCGCCGCCGGACCAAAGGCGGCCGACCGCGGTCGGTGCGCGGTGACCACCTGACCGGACAGCAACTGCTCCGCCGACTCGACTGCGAGCCCGTCGAGCCGACAAACGCAGCGGGTGCCCTCGGTCGGCGCGTTATCCAACTCGACCTCCCGGGCGTCTTGCCCGTGAAAGAGAGGAAGAGGCCTCCGACGCAGGTCAGAGGCCTCTTCCGAGGCGAAGTCCCAGGTAATGGCGGAGTATCTGGCAAGGACATCGGGCAGGCCGGAGCAGTAGCGGCACGGAGGAACGGGGGAACCTCACCCCCCGGCCAGTTGCGCGTTACCGACCCACGCTCCTAGCGCACCGTGTACCGTAGCCGCCGAACGGACCAAGATCCGGGCCATTCGCGGACCAGCCCCACTTACCGGCGCGGTTCTCGTCATTGTGGCTGGTCAACAGTGGTATGGAACGTGTACCACCAGCAGACGAAGACCCTGCAGGCAGGCCTTCGCAGCCAAGACGCACAACTGCGGCCGACGAATCCGAGACGGTTCCTCAACGGTGCTCCGCGGATCAGTTGGCGCGGCCGGTCGCCTCTACAGTCTGACCGAAGTGGCGCCCTAGCCCAGGAAGCTCAGCCGCACCTTGCGGTCGGGATTGTCCTTGTTGGTGTCCGCCAACCTCCGTTAAGGCAACCCTCAGCATAGACGCGCTTGCCCGGCAAGCGAGCCACCAGCCAACCGCGCCAGTGAGGCGCGGCCACAGCTTCTTCGTTCGGGACGAAGAGGTCGTGGGTTCAAATCCCGCCACCCCGACAGAGAAGTACCAGGTCAGGGGCCTGATCCGCTTAGCGGGTCGGGCCCCTGAGTGGTTCCAAGGGGCATTTTGGGAGCCGAATTCGGAATCCGGCTCCCAATTGCGGGCGGGCCGCTGGGTAGAACACCTGAGCTGCGCGGAATCCTGCCACTACCGTCGTCCCCGGCATTTCATCGTTCTCTGGGGGATGCATGGGCAGGGCACATCGGCGCGATGCTCAGTACGGCTTCTTGGTACTGCGATGACTTCCGGACCTCGCAGCACGCCGCCCGCGCTCATAGCCGGAGGTGGTACCACTGACCGAGGTCATGGCCCGCCTCCGGCAAGATCGGCCCGTGTTCCACTCCGCAGCGGACCTGCAGCACAGCTTCGCGCGGGTGCTGTGGAAGCTGGCGCCCAAGATCCGGTCCCGGTTGGAAGTGCGCCAGCACATGTCGGACACGAACCGGCGAGCACCTCGACCTGCTGTGCATCGGTCCTTCGGCCCGCACGGCCATCGAGTTCAAGTACTTCAAGGCCAGATGGACCGGCGTGGCCGGGCCCCTGAAGGAGGAGTACGCGCCGACGTCCCACGCAGCCACCGACCTCGGCCGACTGGGCTTCGTCTCCTACATCGCCAGGCTGGAGCGCTTCGGCAACTGCCCCGACCAGGATCATCACCAATGAAAGAGCGCTGTGGGCACCGCCGACCCCTGGGGCTCAAAGACCCGGGACCAGGACTTCCGCATCCACGAAACGCGGTTTCATAGGGCACTTCCATCCCTTGGTGGGTTGATCTCCCGCTTGAGGATCTTTCCGGTCGGGCCTTTGGGGAGGGCGTCGGCGGTCCAGACGACACGGGGGTACTTGTAGGCCGCCACTTGATCTCGCACGAAGTCACGCAGCTCGTCCGGGGTAGTTTCGGCGCCCGGGCGCCAGACGACAGCGGCGGCCACCTCCTGGCCGTGGGTGGGATGCGGAATACCCAGCACCGCTGCCTCGGCGACGGCCGGGTGCTGGTAGAGCACTTCCTCGACCTCGCGGGGGTAGACGTTGAAGCCGCCCCGGATGATGACGTCCTTGATGCGGTCCACGATGCGGAAGTCGCCCCGGGCATCCCTGGTCCCCAGGTCTCCGGTGTGCAGCCAGCCGTTCCGCACCGTCTCGGCGGTGTCCTCTGGGCGGTGCCAGTAGCCCTTCATGACGTTGTGTCCGCGGATGACGATCTCGCCGACCTCGCCGACCGGCACCTCCTTGTCGTGTTTGTCGACCACACGCATCTCGACGCCGTCGATGGGGATGCCGATGGTGCCGGGGACGCGGTCGCGGTCGATCCGGTTGACGCAGGCGAGCGGCGAGGACTCGGAGAGGCCGTAGCCCTCAAGGACCGCGCAGCCGAAGTGGGCCTCGAAGCCGCGCAGTACCTCGACGGGCAGCGGGGAGCCACCGCAGAGGCAGACGCGGAGGGAGGAGACATCGTGGTCCGCCCGGCCCTGCAGGCCCTGGAGCAGGATGTACATTGTCGGCACTCCGAGGAACACGCTGACTCGGTCGCGCTCGATCACCGACAGCGCCCGGATGGGGTCGAAGCGTGGCAACAGGGTGAGGCAGGCGCCCACGGCCACCGTGCAGTTGAGCCCCATCACTTGACCGAAGGAGTGGAAGAGCGGCAGTCCACCGAAGATCACGTCATCCGGCGTCAGCTGCAGAACCCGTACGCCCTCGTCGACATTACGGCGGACGTTGCGGTGCGTCAGTTCAGCACCCTTGGGTTTACCCGTCGTACCCGACGTATAGAGGATGACCGCGGTGTCGGCGGTCGACGGCTTCTCGGCGAGGAGGGCCGGTGCGTGGTCCCGCAGCAGCGTGGCGAAAACGGCCGGGTCCACCGCGACGTGCCGGGTGCCTGCTCGCTTGGCACCCAGCTCGGCCCCGCCCGTGCCCTCGTGCCAGGCGAACAGCACTGCTGCCCCGGAGTCTGCCAGGCAGTGCTCCACCTCGGCCGCCTTGAGCAAGGGGTTCATAGGCACGACCACTGCCCCGGCGCGCAGGATGCCGTAGTAGAGGACCGCGAAGACCGGGCTGTTGGGCAGGAGCACCGCGACGCGGTCTCCCGCCATGGTCCCCAGGGAGCGCAGGTAGCCGACGACGCGGGCGCTGAGGTCGTCCAGCTGCGAGAAGGTCAGTTCCTCGTCGTCGAGCCGGACGGCCGGACGGTCCGGGAAGCGCGCTGCCGTGGCGGTAAGGAGGTCGGTGATCAGGTCAGGCGAGGGCGGGGCAGGCAGGGGTACGGTCACGGCCGGTGCTCCTCGGTGCGATGGGGGCAGAAGAAAGGGGACAGGGACCAGGGGACGGAGACCAAAGGGTCAGGTCACGACGATCGCGGTGACCAGCACTCCGCCGCGCGAAAGCCAGCGACCGTGCAGGAGCTGGGGGACCGGCGGGCCGGACCGGAGGAGCCGGGCGAGAAAGGTGCCCTGGGGGTCGACGGTCACCTCGGCGTCCTCGAACCCCAGCCAGGAGCCGCCCGCAGAGGACCACGCTTTGTAGACGCACTCCTTGGCGCTGAACAGCAACCGGTCCCAGCAGACTTCGGGCCACAGCTCCCCGTGCTCCGCCAGCCGGTCCCGTTCCGCGCCGAAGGCCACCGCATCCAGCACCCGCACCGGGAGCGGCGCGTCCAGCTCCGCGTCGATGCCCAGTGCCACGGCATTCCGGGCGTGGGCCACCGCCGCCGCCCGGTAGCCGGCGCAGTGGGTGATGCTGCCCAACACCCCCTTTGGCCACACGGGCATACCTCGGCGGCCGCGCGGAAGGGGGACCGCGGGCAGTCCCAGGGCAGTCATGGCCTGCCGTGCGCAGAGCCGGGCCGTGCCGAACTCCCTGCGGCGGCCGGCACTTGCCCGCGCCATCAGTGCCTCCTCCTCGGGAAAGAGCGTCACCTGCTCCGGGTCCGAGGTCATGTCCGCGCACTTCACCCAGGGCGGCAGTAGTTCCGCCGCCATGCCGGGGCTGTGGCGGGACACCGGGTCAGCCCCCGGAGCCGGCAGTGTGGACCGGCCGGTCCTCGGTCTCGTACGAGGAGACTGTCTGGAGCACCCACTCGGTGATCTTCTCGACAAGACCGCCGCAGTGCCGGATCCAGCGGAAGTGGTCCAGCGGGCGGTTCTCGGCGGCGGCGCGCGTGTAGTGCCAGCGCTGGACGCCGGCCGCGGGCATCTTGCCGCAGAGGTGGCCGACCGCACGGGGCGGTGCCAGCTCATCGTTCTCGACATCCACGGCGAGGACGGGCAACTCAACTGTTCGCAGGGCCAGTTCGTAGTCAGCACAGGCGCCTTTCACTCGGAATCGTCCGGTACGCAGCTGCCGGGCCCAGTCCCGCATCAGCCGGGCGGACTCGCGCCCGCCGAACCCCAGCCGCTCACCAGGCCAGTAGCCGAGCAGCGCCGCGCCGACGACGTACAGTTGACTGAGCATCAGCCGCCGCAGGCCCGTCGGGAGGCCAAAGGTCCGATACCAGGCCGAGCCACTGGCAACCAGCACCACCCCGGCAAGCCGTGGCTGGAAGAGGCCGCAGTGCACCACGCCCAACTGCCCGCCCAGGCTGTGCCCGAGCAGCAGCACGGGAGCATGCGGGAACGCCTTCGCCGCCTCGTTCAGCACCGCTCCGATGTCGTGCTCAACGATCTCCCGGTAACCGAACCGGACCCCGCGCGCCGGAATCGGCAGGCTCTCGCCGTGGCCCCGCAGGTCAGTGGTGACCACGGTCATCCCCCGCTTGTGCAGAGCCCGCGCGAACGGAACGTAATGCCGCGCGATCATTCCCATGGCGGGGAGCACGACCAGGACCGGCGCGGCCGGGTCCGTCTGCGACAGGGCACGTACGGTCAGCCGGGCGCCGTCAGGGGCGGTGACCTCGGCGAGCAGCGGGATGTTCGGCCGCTTCATCGCTTGGCCAGCCGCCAGCCAAGGACCCCGGCACCCCAGGTGATACCAGCGCCGAAGGCAGCCACGCCCAGCAGACCCGATGCCCCGAGGAGGCCTTCCTGCCGGGCTTGGGCCAGTGCGATGGGGATGGAGGCCGACGAGGTGTTGGCGACCCGGTCCACATTGAGGTAGAGCCGCTCGGGCGCCAGGCCGATCTCTTTGCCAACGGCTCTGACGATGCGGGCGTTGGCTTGGTGTGCGACGAACAGGTCGATGTCGTCGGAGGTCAGGCCCTGCCGGTCGAGTATCCGCCGGGTTGCGTCGGTCATCTTCTCGACGGCGTGGACGAAGATCTCGGGCCCGTCCATGCGCAGCTTTCGGTCGTAGCGGTCGGCGTACAGCAGCGGGATCTGCTCGCCGTCCGAGCCGAGGTGGAAGCACGGGGCTGGCGCCTGGGGCACATCGGCGAGCACCACCGCGCCGGCGCCGTCGCCCAGGAGCACGGCGGTGCCCCGGTCCTGCGGGTCGGTGATCCGGGTGAGCGCCTCGGCGCCGCAGACCAGGACCGCTTCGGCGCGGCCCGCTTCTATAAGAGCGCTGGCGTGGTCCAGCGCGTAGACGAAGCCGGCGCAGGCCGCGTGCAGATCAAAGGCGGCTGCCTGTGGCATGCCAAGCCGGGCGGCAACCTCGACCGCGAGGCCCGGTGTGACGCGGTCCGGTGTGGTGGTCGCGATCACGACATGGCGGATGTCCGCGGCCCGGCGTCCGGCCGACCGGAGCGCGGTCTCGGCGGCGGCCACGGCGAGGTCGGCGAGATGGCCGTCCTCCGCCAGGAAGCGGCGCTCCCTGATGCCGGTCCGCTTGACGATCCACTGGTCCGAGGAGCCGATGCGGTCGAAGTAACTGTTGGGAACGGTCCGTTCGGGCAGCGCGGCCCCAATGCCCACGATCGCCGTAGTCATCGTGTGGTTCCCCCGGCTCCCATACGTACGGCGTGCATCCCGCCGTCGGCATGCACGATCTCGCCGCTGACGGCGGTGGCGAGGTCGGACAGCAGAAAGAGGATGGGGCCGGTGAGCCGGGCCGGGTCGGTCCGGTCCCAGCCGAGCGGCGCCTCCTCCTCCCAGCGGTCCGCAATCCTGTCGAAGGTGTTGATGGCCAGCCCGGCCACGGTCTCAACCGGGCCGGCCGCCACCAGATTGACGCGGATCCCGGAAGGGCCGAGATAGAGCGCCAGATAGCGGCAGACCGCGCCGAGTGTCGCCTTGCTGACGCCCATCCAGTCGTAACCGGCCCAGGCCCCTGAGGAGTCGAAGTCGAGCCCGACCACGCTGCCCCGCCGCCCACCGGCGCCCAGCAGTGGGGCCAGCGCGGTGGCCAGCGCGTGCATCGAGACGGCAGCGGTCCGCACGGCGTACGTCGCGCTGTCCGCCGGGGTGGTGAGGAAGTTGCCGCTTAGGGCGTCCTGCGGGGCGGCCGCGACGGCGTGCAGTACCCCGTCCACCGCACCCCAGCGCCGCTCCAGCTCCTTGGCAAGGCGGGTGAAGTCCTCTGGCCGGGTGACGTCCAGCTCCAGCACGGCGGGCGGCTGCGGCAGCCGTGCTGCCGCAGCTTCCGTGATCCGCTTGGTGCGGCCGTAACCGGTCAACAGGATTTCGGCACCCGCTTGTTGGAGTGCCCTGGCGGTGTGCCAGGCGATGGAGTCGTCATTGAGTACCCCGGTGATCAGGTACCGGCGCCCTTTGAAGCCGAGCATTCAGCCTTGGCCTTTCGCGTGTCTGTCAGGGGCGGCCAGAACGAGCGCCGCGTTGTGGCCGCCGAATCCGAACGAGGTGGAGATCCCGGTCAGCGGCCGCCCAGATGAGGGCAACGGCCGTGCCGTACGGATCAGATCGAGTCGGCCGAGTCGTTCGTCCGGGATGCTCAGGCACACCGTGGGCGGTGCGACGGCGTGCCGCAGCGCCTGCAGCGTGGCGATGGCCTCCACCGCCCCGGCAGCGCCGAACATGTGGCCGATGGCGGCCTTGCTCGACGACATGGGGACGGCGGCCAGCGTGTCTCCCAGTGCCAACCGGAGTGCCTCGCACTCCAACTGGTCGTTGAGCAGCGTGCCGGTGCCGTGCGCGTTGATGTAGCTCAGGTCCTGTGCCGCGACCCCTGCGCGCGCCAGCGCCCGTGTGACAGCGGCCGCCGCGGGAGCCCCAGTGGGGTCCGGGGCGGTCAGATGGTGAGCGTCCGAGGTCGCCCCGTAACCGAGCACTCTGCCCAGCACCGCCGCCCCGCGCCGGGCGGCCCCGGCGGGGGTCTCCAGGACCAGGATCCCGGCCCCTTCACCGATCACGAAGCCGTCGCGGCCCAGGTCGAACGGCGCCGAGCGGCCGGTGGGCGACAGCGCTCCAGCGTTGCGGAAGGCGGCGCTGATCAGCTCCGATGTTGACGCTTCGGCGCCGCCCACGAGCACCGCGTCCGCCTCGCCCGCCGCCAGCATCCGCAGCCCGGCGCCAATGGCCTGTGCACCGCTGCTGCACGCGGAGGCGACGCACAACGCCTCGCCCCTGAAGCCGTACCGCATCGAGAGGTGGGACGCCGCGGCGTTAGCCATCATCTGCGGCACCATCAGCGGTGACACGTACTCCACGCCTTGTTCGTCGAGCACACAGCCCTGTGCCTCGAAGCTGGCGGTGCCGCCGAGCCCGCAACCGATCACACAGGCGATCCGCTCGGGCGGGTACGGCAACGCGCCCTCGTCCCAGCCGGCTCCGGCGAGCGCCTCGTCGGCCGCGACCAGCGCGAACTGGGTGAACCGGTCGGTGCGGCGGACCTGGTGGCGGGACAGGTGGTCGCCGGCCTTGAAGCTTCGGCAACGCCCCATGCCGTCGGCCACCCCGCTCTCGCCGGCCACCGCGCGCTCATGGAGCACGTCGGCGCCGATGCCGAGCGGCGTGACGGCACCGAAGCCGGTGACCACCCCCACGGTCACTCCAGGCCGGCCTTCTGCAGGCAAACCTTCAGCACCTGGCCGACTGTCTCCAGCTGGTCGAAGTCCTTCGGCTTGACGGCTATGCCCAGGTCCTTCTTGATGTTCTGGCTCAGCTCGACCATGTCGAGCGAGTCAATCTCCAGATCGTCGAGCGCCGCGTCGGGAACGATGTCTTCCCGCTCGACACCCAGCTCCACGATGGCATCCGTGATGAACGTTTCTATGGCGGTGCGGTCGAGCATGTCAGTCATCGGTCTCCTCACGGGGAATTCGGTGCATCCGGTGTTCAGGCTTTCTGAGCCGTGGACTTGCTGGCGTGGAGCGGCGACCAGTGCCACTGCCGCCAGTAGCTCTCCACGATGTCCAGCCACTCCTCCAGGCGCTCTACGCTGTCCAGGAAGCGGGAACCGCTCACCACCAGCCAGCTGTAGACGGCCTGGCTGTCCCGGCAGCCGTTGCAGTCGCCGGAAGTGCAGCAGAACTGCAGCGACTCGAGGTCGGCGCCCCACGCGGCGAAGCCTGGGATCACCGGATTGCCGTTCATCACCCGGTCGGCGTTCTCCGGGTGGTCCACGCTGAGACTGGGGCAGACTTCGTAACCGAACCGGTCACCCCAGTGGCTGACCCCCGTGATGAGCGCGTTGATGAAGTAGGGGTGGCTCACCACGGTGTCTGGGTACTTTGCCTTGACCCGCAGCGCCTCGTCGAGGATGCGCCGTTCGTTCTCGATTTGGATCGGGTTGTCGGTGCCGTGTTCGCTGTAGAAGTTGAAGGTGACGATGTTCCCGTTCTCTGCGATCTTTCGGACCGTGGACTCGAGATAGGGCACGCCGGCCTCGGTCAGGGCGAAGATGAACAGCACCCGCGGGTCGTCGCGGTAGTGCTCCAGCGCTGTGTCGAACAGGCCGGTGAACTTGGACCCGTTGACCCGGATCGCCCGCAGGTCGTCATCGAGCGGACCGCCGCCGAAGAGGCTGACCGCGACGGCTATCTGCTCGAAGCCCTGCATCGGCATGGGCCGCAGGCCGTTGGTGGAGATGGTGATGTACGGCATTTCCTCGACGAACGCCGCCACCCGGGGCAGCACCAGGGTCGGCTCACCGCCGATCAAGGTGGCCTGGTTGGTGCCTTCCTCGGCCAGCCTGCGCGCGAAGGTCCGTATCTTGTCGAGGTCCGACTGCTCGCGTACGGCAGTGTCGAACCCTCCCTCGAAGTACCAGCACCCCTTGCAGCGGATGTTGCAGGTATTGGTGAGATGCACCTCGCACGAGCGGATTTCGCGGCCCATGCGGCGGACGCGGTGCAACCGCTCGGCCAGGTCGGGTCTTGCGGCCAGGAAGGCCGCGGTGCGTTCCTTGGCTTCGCGGCGGGTCAGTGGACGCTGGGAGATGGTGACCGGTGTTGCCATCGGGTGGCTCCTAGGAAGTCAGGGAACGTGGGGCTGTCATTCCGGAACGTTCAGCCCCAGGTTCTTGATGCGTGGCGCCACCTTCGCCCGCCACAGGTCACAGGCCTGCCCATTGGTGGTCTTGCGCAGCCCGAAGCGCACCGCAAGCCGCGACCGTTCGGAGCGGGGGCTGCCAAAGATCCGTACGAATCCCGGCCACAGCCGGTCCAGCGCGTTCTGCAGCTGCTCGCGCCCCTCGTCGGTCTGGGCCAGGTTGCGGCACACCCGAGCGCCGTGCGCGATGTGCACCTTCTCGTCCAGGATGATCGTGCGTACGGCGTCGGCCCAGGGCTTGTAGCTGCTCTGCGCGAACTCCGAGATCATCACCATCGCGGTCTCTTCGCCGATGTACGAGAAGATGCCGCGCTCGGCCCAGGTGGTGCAGGTGTGGAACTCATGGCCGGCGAAGAGGTCCCGCTCGGACAGGGGCTGGGCCTCCATGTAGCTGGTGTCGACCCCGACGCCGGCGAGCACCGCCTTGCCGATCTTGTAGTGGTCGTACTCCTCCACGGCGCGTTCGGCGCACACCTGCCGTTCCTCGGCGTCGGGCGCCAGGGGGAGGAAGACCTGGATGTAGTCGTCACCGCCGGAGAGCTCACCCTCGGTGTTGACGATCATTCCCCGGATCGCGATCTCGCGATACTCCTCCGGCATCGCAAGAAATTCATCGGGAGTCCGGACGACAACTGCTTCGTCACTTGCAATGGGAAATCCCATATCGACCTTCACTTCCGGAACATATTCCACTTCTTCCGGCAACGGGCCGGAATTTCATGGCTCAGATGCAAACCCTGTGGATCATAAGAGTCACGATCTCGTCGGATCAACGGCAAAAATCAGCCACTGCCCCCAAGGGAATCTAAAAAGTCCACCAAGGGATCACAAAGAGGGACTCCCCGAATGCCCGTTTTACATCCCTTGTCCGCCAGGAGGTCGACCCTACGCCGGGGCCAGTCGATGCGGCATACACCGAGTAACCCCCTGTTCGGACACACTGGTTGGGAGGGCGGGCTCCGCAGCCTCGGGCCGTCCCGAGGGTTGTCCGGAATCATCCGCCGGACGCGTCGACCGTCAGGTGTATAGAGCATCCGGCGGCAAGCAACGGGGAATAGGTGAGGAGTTGGAGCGGATTTTTTTCGCTCTCTGCAGTCGGCATGGCCAGCGCCCGGCCCTATATGCTGGCGCTATGCTTTCACATACCACCCTTCCCGCAGTTGCCAAGCGTGCCGGCCCTGTCGGGTCCTCACCTGTACGCGAAATCCTGGCGCTCACCGAACGTCCCGAAGTCATGTCCTTCGCCGGCGGTCTGCCCGCACCGGAACTATTCGACACCGAGGGCATCAGGAGCGCCTACGACCGTGTCCTGGCGGAAAATCCGCAGCGAGCCCTCCAGTACTCCGTTACCGAAGGGGATGCGGACCTCAGGTCCGCGATCGCGGCCCGGATGTCCACCCGCGGCCTGCCCACCGAGGCCGACGACCTACTGATCACCACGGGTTCGCAGCAGGCGCTCACCCTGATGGCCGCCACCCTGCTGGAGCCGGGGGACGTGGTGCTGGTCGAGGACCCGTGCTACCTGGCGGCCCTGCAGTGCTTCAGATTCGCCGCCGCGCGTGTGATCCCCGTACCGACCGACGACGACGGTCTCGACCCAGCCGCCCTTGAGGAGATCGCCGCCCGCGAACGCCCCAAGTTGCTGTATGTCGTCCCGACCTTCCAGAACCCCACCGGCCGTACGCTCCCTGCGGCGCGCCGCATCGCGTTGGCCGAGATCGCCGCCCGGCACGGTTTCTGGATCATCGAGGACGATCCTTACGGAGAGCTGCGCTACGAGGGCGAGCACGTCCCGTGGATCGCCTCCCTGCCGGCCGCAGCCGACCACACGGTACTGCTCAGCTCCTTCTCCAAGATCATGGCGCCGGGACTGCGGCTGGGTTGCCTGCGCGCGCCCGCGGGCCTGCGCCGCTCCTGCGTCATCGCGAAACAGGCAGCCGATCTCCACACCTCGACCATTGACCAGGCAGCGGCGGCGCGTTACCTGCGGGACAGCGATCTCGACGCCCATATCGCCGTGATCTGTTCTGCCTATCGGCAGCGTCGCGACGCCATGTTGGACGGGCTGCCGGCGGCGCTGCCGCCCGGCAGCCGCTGGAATCGTCCGGTGGGCGGCATGTTCATCTGGGTGACGCTCCCGGACGGCTACGACGCGTCCCGGCTGCTGTCCCTCGCGATCGAACACGAAGTGGCGTACGTCCCCGGGGCGCCCTTCTTTGTGGGCGCCCCAGACCCGGGGGCCCTGCGGCTGTCCTTCACCACGCACTCCCCCGACGAAATCGGCGAGGGTCTGCGCAGACTAGCGAAGGTGTTCGAGTAGATGCCACTGCGAGGCGAGGCCGACGTCGCCATGTCCCCCGACGAACTCAACCACCTGATTGCACGCCAGTTCCCGGACTACAGCGCCTGCCAGGTGGTCGAGGTCGGCTCGACGCTCCTGGTGATGGAAGCCGACGGCGAACGGCTGCGGACCCGTCCCGGAGGAACTATCTCCGGTCCCGAGCAGGCCGGCCTCGCCGACCTGGCCGCCTTCCTCCTCATCAACGCACGGCTTGGTCCCACTCCGATGGCACTGACCAGCTCCCTCCAGATCAGCTTCCTGAGCCGCCCCGGGCCCGGCCTGCTGCGCACCCATGCCCGGATGGCGAAGTTCGGCAACCGCCTCTGTGTGGTGCTCGCGGAAGTCGAGAACCCGTCGGCCGGCTTGGTCGCGACCGCCACGGTGACGTACTCGGTCCCACCGATCGACCGGAGGTCCGCACCGCATGACAATGGGCGTCCGCGAACCTGAGCAGGCCCCGGGTGGGGAGAGTCATGAGGTGGAAACCTCCTCGAAGGAGCCACCTGATGAGCACGACGACTGATCACCTGATCGAGACCGCTGACGACGTGTCGCTTGCCGGGGCCGGCGGATGCGTCGACGGTGCCGGTGCGAGGACCACGACGGCACCGGTGAACGGACTCAGCAGCGAATTGCGGCGGAGGGCCTCTTCTGTCACCTGGAAGTCGAGTGACGAGGCCATCTCGGACGGATCCCTGCCGGCCATGCGCGAGCTGCCCTCCTGAGACTCCTGGGAGCCATTTTGGGAGCCGACTCGCTCCCGAAGTCCTTCCCAGCCCATGTCAGACCAACCGACACCACGTCTCTGACCAGCGGAGATTCGATCCACGCAGGTAAGAACCGTGCTCGAACCTCATTCGGGACGAAGAGGTCGTGGGTTCAAATCCCGCCACCCCGACGCAGGTCAGAGGGCCATTCGCATGATCGCGAATGGCCCTCTGTCATGCCCGGGGGCCAAACGAATTTGATCAGGCCACCGCGTCGCCCTCTTCGTCGTCTTTCGCCCTTTTTCGCCGGTCAGCGCCAGCGGCTGGAGTCGTTCACTGCGCTGGTCGCCGCTGGTGCGGTGGGCGCCGGGGACGGAGTGCGCCGGTTGCCTCGGGCGGATGAGTCGTGGGGGCTTTCGGGTAGGCCGGGCAGGTGGGCACTGCGACGCAGACGCCACACGAGGACGTCGCTGATGGAGCTCGCGCTGTCGAGCTCGCGCCGCACCCACCCGACTCCAGTGAGAAGCACCCATACGCCCGAAACCGACACCCGACCCCGACCCCGACCCGACCCGACCCGACATCGTCGCCCTCCTGTGCGACGCGGACTTCAAGCGCCGGCCTGACACCAACACGTACAGCCACCGCGACGGACGCCCGTTCAGCAAGGAGGAACAGGCCCTCGCCTTCACCGCCACCCGCATCGAACACGAAGAGGTAAGCGAACAGCTCGCGCGGTACCGGCAGTACCGCCGTACACGGAAGGAAGCGCCGGAAGCCTTCCATGCTTTCCTCGCCCCGTTCATGGAACAGCTCACCGAGAAGAACCTCGGCAACGCCGTCCAGCTCATGAGCGAGAACGACCGAACCGAGTTCGACCGGCTGCTCGGCCTCATGATCCACCCGATTCGGCCCTCCACCCCGAACACCTTCTGACGACGGCCCCCGTCCCGCCACGACCAATGTGAGGAAGTGACCAGGCCCGGGGCCGATCCTGGAATCTCTGACACCCAGGCACAGGGCGTCCAAGACGATGGCCGCTATCACTCACCGCGTGAACGCGCCGCGTCGAAGGAAGCACTGGGCACAGAGCGGACCACCCCTATCAGCTGCGGGCGGTGACGCGCGTGCAGACGCCAGAACAAGGCACCGCAGCACGAAGCCCGGCCTCCCCAACGGGAGGCCCGGCTTCAATGAGTTGGGAAGCCCTCAGCTGGCCGGAGCGCGCAGCATGCCCTCAACCCGCCGCCCATGCAAGCATCTTGAGTGTCGTCCAACACCCGGCGCAGCACCGGTGCGCTGCAACTGGGGGAGTCGACGAACGCGGCGACGAGGTCATGCGGCACGTCGGTGGCGAACGACACTGGCAGGGTGGTCAGAAGGCGGCCTGGGCCTTGTCGAGCGCCTTCTCCAAGTCGGCGTCCACGAGCCCCGGCGAGCCGGAGACGATCACCAGGACGTTGCCGGTCCGGATAGCCGTCTGCTTGACGACGCTGCGCTGCCGCCGGCGGAGTAGGTGAGCAGCTGGCTCCACTGATCGTCGCCCAGGTTGGGGGCGGCCGTCACCTGCGTGCCCACGTTGGAAGCACGCGGGTTCGCGGAATCCTGAGTGCGGAAACGAGTGAACCCGCACGCCGTCCACAGTTCGTGGCGGTTGGGCGTGCGGGTTCAGATGAATAGGAGGCGGTGTCTGTTCTCGACAGGTTCCAGGGGCTCAGTTCGTCAAGTCGTGGGGAGGATCTCGATGTACCCGTCGGTTCCGTTCACACGGATCCGCTGCCCGTCCTGGATCAGCTGCGTGGCGTGTTCTACCCCGACGACGGCCGGCAGGCCGTATTCCCGTGCGATCACCGTGCCATGGGTCATCAGGCCCCCGACCTCCGTCACCAGGCCCGTGATCGCGACGAAGAGGGGCGACCAGCTGGGGTCCGTGTGAGCCGTGACCAGGATGTCGCCCGGTTCGAGATCGGCCTGCGCCAGGTCCAGGATGACTCGGGCCCGCCCTTCGACGGTCCCGGCGGAAACCGGTAGGCCGACCAGCGCACCGGTCGGCAGGTCGTCGCGTCGGTACGCTCCGGCGAGGGCCTCGCCGTCCGATGTGAGCGCCCTCGGTGGCGTGAGCGCTTGATACGACCTGAACGCGTCCTTGCGCCGAGAGATGAGCTCGTCATCAACCTGGTTCGTACGCACGACGTCCTGAAGTTCGTGGAACCTCAGGAAGAAGATGTCTTCCCTCTCACGAAGCACGCCGGCCTGCACAAGGCGCTCGGCCTCGTCCAGCAGGGCCTGCTTGTACACGAAGTAGCGACTGACCATGCCGTACTTCGGATACTCGCGGTACCCGATGAACGTCCGGACGAAATCGATCTTCCGTTTGGTCTCTTCGGCCTTCCGCTCCCCGTCCGGCAGGGCTCGCAGGCGTTCCAGAAGTTCCTCTTCCTGCTTCCGCGCCTCCTGCCGCCCTTGCTCGAAGCGGCGCTCGCCGGCGCCTGGTTCGAGGTTCTTGATGTGGGAGAGGAGCATGGGCAGGAGCGTGGTGGGGCGTTCGCTCCAACGCGGCCTGGTGATGTCGATCTCGCCGACGCAGCGCATGCCGTACTTGTCGAGGTACGCCGCGATGGCGTCGCGCGCTTCTCGTCCGCCGTCGAGCTCGGCCAGCTCGTCGAGGAAGCCCTCGTCCCAGACATCGCGTAGAAAGGCGACGACTTCCGGATGCGGGCGGATGACGTCCGCGACATCGAGGAGCGACAGCCCCATCTCCGAGGTGACGTTGTGGGGGACGGACTGTGTGAGCGTGTCGGCCGCGTTCTTCTCGCCCAGCCACTCCTGCAGTTGCTCGTTTAGCCACCACGTCGCTTCCATCGCCGCCATGATCAGCGGCAGGCTCTGCGGATCGAACAGGAGCCGTTTCAGCTCCTGGATGTCCTCCAGGATGAAGTCGAACAGCGCACATCCGGACTTCGTCCGGATGTCGCGCTTCAACGCGGCGACGGACGCTTGGTTGCGCCCGATCAGCTCGGTGACGATGGCCGGATCGTTCTCGATCGGGGCCGGCGCGCCGCCAGGGACGACCGGCTCGCCGGGACCCTCGTCGGGGAGCGACGGAATGAAGTCGCCGCGGTCGAGGACGGTCTGCAGCGCGTCCCGGATCAGAGGGTCGGACTTCCCCAGGACCTCGAGGAGGCCGGCGCGGCTCCCCGGCGACGCCAGCTGCTGGGTGACGTCGACGAACAGCCTCCCACCTGCCTCGCACATCGGCCGGGGGGTCGTCAGCTGCCACAGGGAGAGCCCCAGGGGCTTCATGGGGTCGGTCATCATCTGCTGATGACCGACGGAGACGTAGACGTGATTGGCTCGGTCACCGACCTCCGGGACGGGGAACAGCGTGGTGATCGGCCGGCTCTGCACGATCTGGAAGCCGTCGTCGACCAGGCACCATTCGATGTCCTGGGGGCAGCCGAAGTGCGCTTCGATCCGCCGGCCCAGCTGCGCGAGTCGCACGACCTGTGCGTCCGGCAGCGCCGGCTGCTCCTGCCGCGCCGGCTCGATCGGCTGTTCCTGTGTTCCGCCTCCCGGCGAGGCATGAATGGCACGCTGCTTGGTGGCGACCGCCTTGGCGACGACTTCGCCGTCGCGCACCTGGTAGATGTCGGCGTTCACCAGGCCGGAGACCAGGGCCTCGCCGAGGCCGAAGCCGGCCTCCACGCAGGCGACCTTCCGGTTGGACGTGACGGGGTCGGCCGTGAACAGGACGCCGGCCGCCTGCGGGAAGACCATCTGCTGCACGACCACGGCCATGTGGACCTTGCGGTGGTCGAAGCCGTTCCGCAGCCGGTAAATCACGGCCCGCTCGGTGAACAGCGAGGCCCAGCACCGCTTGACGTGCTTCAGGATCGCCGCCGGCCCCACGACGTTCAGGTACGTGTCCTGCTGGCCTGCGAAGGAGGCCGTCGGCAAGTCCTCCGCCGTCGCGCTCGATCGGACGGCGTAGGCGGCTCGCTCGCCGAGCCGGGCGAGTGCCCTGGTGATCGTCGCCGCCACATCGTCAGGGACGACTATCCCTTCGAGGATCCGTCGGATCTCCGCGCTACCCGTGCGGATCGCCTCCCGGTCGTCCGGGTTCAAGCGCGACAGCCGATCCAGCCGATCGCCCATCGACGGTGCGTCCTCCATGATTCGCCGGAAGGCGTCCGTCGTCACGCAAAAGCCGGCCGGCACGTGGATGCCTTCGATGCGCGAAAGCTCTCCCAGGTGCGCGCCCTTGCCGCCAACGACAGCGGCCTGCGTCTGGTCGATCTCCCGGAGACCCAGCACATAGCTGCCCATCCGTTCACCTTCCCCTTCAGCCCGATCGGGCCTCTCGCGCTTCTCGTTTGCTTCGCTGGCCCTCGCCACACGAACCCGGCCCTTGCCACAAGCCCCGGGCGTATCCCTACACGTCGGGACGGCCAACCACCGGCTCGCAACCCGTCGCCCCGTGGTTGATAGGCCGTTCGACGAACGTCGACCCTGGCCAGCGGAAGCAACCCATACATCTACAACAACACGCATACTTCGTGAACCTGTTATTTCAGCAGGTTCTGGCCGTGGCCGACCATTCTGCGGTACGACCTGGGGCTTGCGGCAAGCCCCCCAGTGCGCTATAGGTTGAGAGTGGCAAGGAGTGGGTCTGCTCTTTGCCCTTTGTCATTCCGCAGCTGGCGGCGCACCGTGGGGCGGAGGTGTCATTGCCGCCCCGCCCCCCTGTGGTCAGCAACCGCGTGGAAGCTGGACTTGGGTTCCCACGGCAGGCCGGGGTACGTCGTGCCTGTGCGGTCGTCGCCGGGGCACCAGTGCTCACGCTCTCCACCACCACGTGCTCTACCAGCAACGTCACCAGGTGCGGGAGCACCAACTCCAGCAAGGTCTCACCCACCCGCAGCATGAACGCCCATGTGACGGAGCGTCACCGGCGCACGGCAGCACGATCCACTTCACGAAATCCGTGCCAGGACCCAACGCCCTGCCGAAAACACGGGTCCTACTTGTTCTCGCCCGGCTTGCCAACGTGTTCGCCGTCGCCCGGAGTGCCGTCGTCAGGCTTGGCCTGCTCCTGGCCGGGACTCCGCGGGGCGGCGGCGCCAGGTTCGGTGTGCTTGCCGTCGTCTCCGGATTTGTCGGTGGTGCCGGAGAGGTTGACTGGAAGGTGAAGGGGCGCCCCGCTGGTGTGATCAGCGTGGCCACTTCGCGGTGCGCTCGGGGTGGGCCGCGGTGACGTAGCGCATGGCCGTCTGCTCGGTGACGCCGAACAGGCGCATCAGCCTGAGGGGGTCGGCACTTTCGGACGCTTACTTGGTTGAGACCCGTCGCAACCACCTCGCCACGGCCCGTTAGGTCGCAACGGACAACGTCGACACGAAGCCAGCGGCCCCAGGCTGACGCCGCAGGGTGTCTGGGAGTCGACTCGCTCCCCAAGCCCCTTCGAAACCACCGCACCCAACGCCACTACGATCTCCGGTCATGGACTGGCTGGAGCGCACCGCGAGGCTGAGGCAGTGGAGCAGAAGCGGGACCCGCGCTCCGCACAAGCCACTGCTGTTCCTGTACGCGCTCGGCCGGTTCCAGCAGGATGCCGACAGTGAACTGCGGTACAGCGCAGTGGAGGACGACCTCAGCCGGCTGCTGGCCGAGTACGGTCCGCCCAACAGGACGACGCCCGCCTACCCGTTCCACCATCTGGTGAGCGACGGCGTGTGGGAGGTGCGCACCGATCGCGGACCGGGCAGTCCCGGCAGTGGCCTGCGGGAGCTGCGGGACGTCGGAGCCGCGGGGCGGCTGGCGCCAGAACTGCGGGCGGCGCTGCGGCGAGAGCCGTCGCTGCTCGGCCGGATGGCACGGGTCCTGCTCGACCTGCACTTCCCGCCTTCGCTCCACGGCGACCTGTGTGAAGCCGTCGGCCTGGAGCTGGAGCCGACGGAGACCGGACAGCTCTCGGCCATGCGGAGGCGGCGGGATCCACGGATGCGGGAGCTGGTCCTGACGGCCTACGAGTATCAGTGCGCCTTCTGCGGCTACGACGGCAGGATCGGCGCGGTGCCGGTCGGGCTGGAGGCCGCGCATGTGCGCTGGTGGGCGTTCGACGGCCCGGACGACGTCGAAAACGGACTGTGCCTGTGCTCGCTGCACCACAAGCTCTTCGACAAGGGCGTCCTCGGCATCAGTGACGGGCACCGCATCCTGGTCTCACAGCGCTTCGTCGGCCACAGCCCCGCCGCCCGCGAGCACGTCATAGCACTCGCCGGTCACCCGCTCATCGGACCTCAACCAGGCGCCCACCCCGTCGCGCCGATGCACCGCTCCTGGCACACCAGCCAGGTCTTTCACGGCAGCCCACGCCCCGCCACGGCCGCCTGATCGCCGAGCGTCGGGCGTCGATCACGTGACCCACTGGTAAGGAGTGTGATACCAGGAGTATGGTCTCTTATATGGCGACGAAGAAGGTAACCGTGACGATTCCTGAGGATCTCCTGGACGAGATCCGCGCGGATGCGGCAGAGCGGGGCCTGTCGGCGTACGTCGCCGAGGCGCTGCGCTTCAAGCGCGACCGGGACCGGCTCCGGGAACTGGTCGACTGGCTGCAGGAAGAACACGGACCCGTCACCGAGGACGAGCATGCGGCAGCGCTCGACGAGCTGGAGGATCTCGACGCCGAACACGAGCGGCGTCGAACCACCGGACAGCACGACGCCGGAGAGGCTGCGTGAAGAAGCGAGCCGGTGAGCACGGACAGCGGCCGCTCCGTGTCTTCGTACTGGACTGTGAAGCCCTGTCCCTGGCCGTACGCGGCGACCGGAAGATGATCGCCTGGCTCGACCTCGCGGCACGAGGGGAAGCCGAGGTGGTGACCTCCCCGATGACACTGGTGGAGGCGTACGACGGCAGAACGACCGAACAGCGCTGGGACTGGGTCCTGTCCCGGCTTCAGGTCGTCGACATCGGGAAGGACGAGGCCCGCCAAGCACGCCGGCTGCTGGCCGACGCCAAGTTGCACGGCCACAAGTACGCGATCGACGCGGTGCTCGCCGTCATCGCGCGACAGCAGAAGGGACAGGTCACCGTCTTCACCTCGGACGTCGACGACCTGGAGAAGCTGGTCCCGGACACGATCGTCGTCAAGAAGGTGCGACCCGACCCGCTCCGGTCTCAGTAGGACGCTGAGGATCCACCGCCAGGCACACGGATGTGCTGTTGCGAGCTCGTGAATCGGTTGGCGTGATCGGATGTGCGTAGTCCGGAAGGACTGGCCGAGTACGGTCGTGCGGCGGCCGACATGGGGCCGCCGCCCACCGAAGTCCTCCTGGGAGCCGTTTGGGAGCCAATCCGCTCCCCGAACGCCCGCGACACCACGCCGGACCGATCCACACCCACCACTTGACCTGGGAAAACGCCAGCCGCGCTGGCAAGATCAGCAACCGAACCTCATTCGGGACGAAGAGGTCGTGGGTTCAAATCCCGCCACCCCGACAGCTAAGCCTCGATCCACCGGCGTGGTTTGAGAGTGATCTTCTGACCGGTTTCTGAGCCGGTTTCGGGTCGGTGGCCGTGGAGGCAGGTGGTATCCGCTGGTCTGCCCAGCTTTTCCACGTGATCGGGGTTCCGGTCGGGCCCTTGGGGGCGGGGTGGGCAGGGACGCTGTCAGGCCGGTTCGGGTGGGCCGTGCGTGATAGCGAACATATGCGTCCAGGCGTGCTGCCGGGGCCAGTTGTGGGGCAGGTGCAGGGTGATGCGCCGTGCGGAGCGGGCGATCCGGGCCGGAACATGGATCAGGTGGGCACGGATCGTGGCGGTGGTCGCCCTGGCGTGGAAGACCGAGGTCAGCGCGCCTGTTGCCCGGAGCAGG
>NZ_JBSFMS010000085.1:0-32379 GCF_053599675.1 Streptomyces sp. NPDC000880
CTCTCGCCGAGCGGTCTGACACGCCTGGTGGACCGTCTCGTGGACCGCGGACTGGTGACACGGTTGCCTGACGGCTGGGACAAACGAGTGCGGCACCTCGTCCTCACCCCTCAAGGCCGCGCGATACGCGATGCGGTAGTGCCACCGGCGGCGGAGCAGATTCGCGGCACCTGCGGTGGACACCGCGCCCTGCTGGAACGACTGCGCCGGATAGCCGAGCACCCCTCCCCATGACGGCCGCCTGCGGCGTGGGCGGCGCTCTGTCGTGAGCAGCGGCAACTGCGGTCCGTGGCCCTCGGGACGGATCGCCACGGTGAAGCCCTGCTTCACGATGTGGTCAGCGAGACCCAGGACCTCGGGCGTCATTCCGGGGATTCCCGGGACGAGTACGGCCCCGGGCCACGGCGCCCTTCTCGTACACGTCGTGGGTGAGCCCGGCCCCCGTGAACGGGGGCCTTGCGCCAGCCGGCGAGGTCGGAGGTCGGAGCGGAACCGGTCACGAGGGGTCTCCTTCAATCAACCAAAGTGTTTGGACTTGCCGCTGCTGAGTCCAGGGTCACGGCAAGCTCCCTTTGACGGGTGCGCGGTGTGCCTGGTCAGCGCGACGGATGGAGACAGCGGCCAAGCACCTGGACGTCCTGGGACGCTACTCCTTCAGCGCATCGCAGCCGGAGGGGCACTGCGCCCCCTGCGCAATCCTGACACCGTGGATCTCGACGATGAAGATTGACGGCGTCGGCACGGGAGCGGGCGACCCCACCGCAGTTGGTCAGTCTTTGCGTGGCGTTCAGTTGTGGACAGTGGCCGGCAGGCCGGTCAGGCGTGCCGAGAGTTCCCACAGGCGGCGGGCCAAGTCGGGGTCGGGGACGAGTTCGTTACTGCCGCTCGGGGCGGGCCGGGGCCGCCCGACTGCTGATGGTGCGGGTTGGTGACCGCCGTCAGGAGCGCCCTTTGGGCGTCGCTGACGCGATGGCCGCTGCGCGGCCACTCTGGACTACGGCCACCAACCCGTAAGAGAGGGCTGGCTATCGGGCGGCCCCTCCGCTGTGGCGTACGGCCACCTGTACACGTTGACCGTGTACCTACCTGGACAGATGACCCTGAACCTCGACACGCGTCCTGGGGGAGTGCGGCTGGGGCCACCGGGCAGCCGGCGAGTCAGGCGGTGACGCCCCGGCTCCGGAGCAGGGCGGTGTACGCCGCTTCGGCGGCGCGTCCGGCGAGGGTTCCGGGCGGGGTGTGGGTCAGGAACGTGTCGGTGTCGCCGTGATGGAGGATCCTGCCGCCGTACATGACGGTGACGTGGTCCGCTTCCTCCGCCAGGTCGGCGACGTCGTGCGTGGACAGCAGGACCCGCACGTCGCCGGTCAGTCCGCGCAGGACGTCGCGGAACACCCGGCGCTGGTAAGGGTCCATGCCGGCGGTCGGCTCGTCCAGCAGCAGGACCCGTGCCCCGTGCACGAGTGCCCCGGCGACGCCGACGCGCCGCAGCTGGCCGCCGGAGAGCCGGTTCGTGCGGGTGTCGGTCTGGTCGGCCAGGTCCACGCGAAGCAGGGCCTTGCGTGCCTGCTGCCATGCGTCGGTGCGGTTCATGCCCTTGAGCCAGCCGATATAGGCGACGTACTCGCGTGCCGTGAGGGTGGGCATGGGCACGATGTCCTGCGGCATCCAGGCCACGGCCCGCCTGTACGCCGAGGTGCCCGCCGGCGCGCCGTCCAGGGCCACGCGCCCCTTCTGCGGTGTGGTCACCGAAGCCGCGAGCTTCAACAGGGTGGACTTGCCGGCGCCGTTGGGGCCGAGCAGGACGGTGAGGCCGTCCGGGAGGGCGTATGAGAAGTTCTGCAGGACCGGCCGCTTCCAGCGCCGGTAGCCGTAGGTGCAGTGGCTGAGTTCGAGTGTCACGCTGTTTTCCTCGACGAGCGGATCTGGGCGGCAAGGCCGATGGCGAACACCACCAGTGAGGCGGCTGCCGCAAACGGGCTGTCCGCGGGGAGGGCGATGACGGTCCATGAGTACGGCAGGTTCCCGCGAAACCCGACGACTACGACGGTGACCAGCCATCCCACGGGGATCATCACCGCCGCTTGGCCGGCCCATGCCCGTCCGAGCAGCATCAGGCCGGTCAGGAACACTGCGTTGCGCCCCACGGTCGTCGCCGCCGCTGTTCCCTGCGTGAGGGCGATGAGAACGCTGCTCAGCACCGCCGCGGCCATGACCGTGGTGACGAGCGCGTTGTCGAGCCGTGTCACGGACCGGACTCCGGAGGCCTCGGCCGCGGGAAGCCGCGATTCGAGGACCGCCATCAGCAAGGCGAGCAGCGGGACGGGGACGAACAGGGAGAGTGCGACCCGCGGGCTGCCGGTGAGGGACGGCAACAGCACCGTGGTGCCCTGCACCGCGTACAGTCCGGCGACGAAGACGAGCAGGGCGAGCGGCAGCAACGTGTGTCCCCGGCGAGCCTTGAACCACCACGTCACGACGTCTTCGCCTCACATGTGTCGAGCGTCCGCCTGATCCACTCGGCCTGTACGGCCTGCGGCTCGGCCAGCACACGGGTGACGTCGGCCCGTACCTGCTTCTCCAGCTCCTGGGCCACGGGGTCCAGGCCCTCCTGCTCCCGGCGCTTCTGGTACGCCTTTTCCTGCCCGGTCTTCACAGCCCCCCACAGCCACGCCGAGTGGGCGGTAGGGGCATCGACCTGCTCACAGCGGAAATGCAAGGCCCGCACCACAACCTGGTACACCGCGTCACCGCTCTGCACCGGCCGGGTGAGCACCATACGCCACACCGTGTCCGTGGAGGGTCCCTGCCGACGCCCGTCGGCATAGCTGTCGGTGATCAGACGGGGCTGCGCCGAGGTCGCCCCGGCATCCCGCAGCACGCGCAGTGCCTTCGCGGTGTCGCGCTGGACCTGCGGCAGATAGCGTGCGTTGAACTCCGGTACACACATGCGCGGTGCGCTGCCCGCGCACTTCATTGCCACATGCCCGGCGGTCAGGGGCGGAGTGGCCGACCAGTCGACGGCCGTGCGGTAGGCCCCGAGGACGCCGCCCACGGCGACCACGGCCGCGACCGCGACCCGCAGCGCGCGCCACCCATAGGGTAGCCAAAGGATCATCAGCCCGGCGGCCATGCCGCCGGCCAGCAGCACGGGCACCGCGGCCGTGACGAGGCTGGGCACCTCTCCGAAACCGATGGTGCCGAACTGCCCGGAGATGTGGCGGGGCCAGTAGGGCAGCACCGCCCTGGTGAAGGCAACGGTGACCCAGTCGGCCACGGCCAGGATCGGCGTCGCGATGACGCGGGGGACCCAGCAGCCGACGGAGAATCCGAGGACGGCGTGCGCGACGCACAGCACCATCGCGGCAAGTGGCAGTCGCAGGCTGTCGAGGCTCGGCATCGTCGCCGACCGCACGAGTGAGATCGTCGGCGGAATCAGCAGAACGAGCCAGGAGAGCACGATCACCGGGGCCAGGGCATTGGCCGCGATTCGGTAGCGCGAACGGGCCGGGGCCAGCGCCCATATCCGTGCACTTTTCAGGCGTCCGCTTTCCCAGCAGGCGAGTGCCGCCGCCACCGCGTAAGCCAGTGCATAAAGAGTTTTCAGTGGCTCTGCGACAATGCTCGGCGCATAATGGTAATAATCTGCGAGGGGGGCCGTTTCTCCTGTCAAATAATAAAGAAATGTCAATAGGAGGACGACTGGGGCGGCCCATCGAACGCTACCGCTGCGCAGGGTGGTGCTGAATTTCATTGAGTCTCACCGAGCCACTTGGCGGCCGGAGAGGGATGCCCCGGAGGGGCACCCCTCAGGCTTGGAATGTCAGCCGTCAGCCTGGGTGGTGTCCACCGACACCGAGCTGACGCTCAATTGCGGGCCGAAGGTGGAGCCACCGATCTTCATGATCTGGAAGTAGTAGTTGCGCATGCCGGACGGCAGATCGGTCCACTCGCCGTTGCTGGTACCCCCGTTAAAACAAGCGGTGAACGTCTTGTTGTCGTAAGCCTCGTCGGGCTGGAGGCTGATGTCGTTCCAGATCTGCACGTCAGTGCTCTTCGAGCCGTCAGTGGTGCAGCCGGTGAACAAGACCTGCGAGTACAGCTCGTCCGACCAGCGTCGGGACTCGAAGCCCACGCTGGCGCCAGTGATCGAGCTGCTCCAGTTGGCCTCGGCGATGGGAGCGAGTGCAAGAGTCAGCACGGCCGCGGTGCCGGTAACCATCGATATACGCGTACGGCGCTTCATTTTTCCCACCCTTTTCTTGTGAAAGCACGAGATGAGGATGGATGAAACACTAAATCTCCCCCCCGTGCGCTTCGGGAATGCCGTCCCGAAGCGGAAAAGTATCAGTGTTGTTGAGACAGGGGCAACCTTCCGTTTGCCTGCCGGTGGCTGTGGTTGCGCGGCTCGGGCTCTATTTGGCTTGAATTCTCCGCCAGGAATGCGCCGACGCAGTCCATATGTAACTGTTTTAGGTAGCTGTCCAGCAGGGGTGATGGTCCGTTGAACCTGGCCGGTTCTTGATCGATAAGCTCTGTGGCGTGGAGTCCAGGGGTGAGCCGACACGCGAGGAGTTGCTGCTTCTGCTGTCGGCGAAGGACGCCACGATCGCGGCGTTGACTGCGTTGGTCGAGCAGCAGGCGGTGCAGGTCGCGGGGCTGGTTGCCCGGGTTGCGGAGCCGGAGCGGCAGCTGGGCAAGGACTCGTCGAACTCCTCCAAGCCGCCGTCCTCGGACGCTCCGTTTGCCAAGCCCGCGCCGAAGCAATCCTCGCGGATGCGTTCGGGGCGCGGTCCCGGCAAGCAGGATGGAACCGCCGGCACCACGCTCAAGCGGGTCGAGGACCCGGACACGAGACCTTCGTCCAGGACCCGGAGACATGTTGCGGGTGCGGTGACTCCCTGGCAGGTGCCCAGTCTTCGACGAGCGCCGTCACCAGGTCTTCGACGTCCCGCCTCCGCCGCCACGTCCGAGGGTGACCGAGTACCGGATCGTGTCGCGGACCTGTACCGGCTGCGGCACCACCACGGTGGGTGATGTCCCAGCGTGGGCGCACGGGCGGGTGCAGTACGGGCCGATACTGATGGCGCGGGCAGCGTGGCTGGTGTGCGCGCACCACCTTCCTGTCCGCCGGGCCGCCTCGGTGCTGGCGGCGCTGCTCGGGTCGGTGGTGTCCGCCGGCTGGGTCGCTGCCCTGCGTGGGAAGGCCGCCCGCCTGCTGGAGCAGGACTTCCTGCCCCGGGTCCGGGAGTTGATCGCCTCCGCTCCGGTGGCCCACGCGGACGAGACCTGCGCGCGAGCGGCGGGCGCCCCTCGCTACCTGCACGTGGCCTGCACTCCCCATCTCACGGCGATGCACGTCAAATAGCGCGCACGGCCCTACCTAGCTGACGAACCGGCGGCCGGCTGAGCCGCCGGGGGGGGCGGACCGTCCCAGGCTGCGACTGTGCAACCGGACAGACGGCATAGGCTCGGTCAGCTCCAACCGCGCAGGCCACAATCGAACCAGTTGCACCGGCGCTGCACGATTGGCCACCGCGTGGCCACCAACCCACGGTTCGAAAAACCAGGCAACGGCGCAGACAGCAGCAAACTCCCAGGTCAAGGCGGTGCGAACAAGAGACGAGCACCGCCAGTGGACCGCAGACCTGCGCATTGCGATGCGTAGGTCACGAGTGCCCGATTCGCGCAGATTTCAAGGTTACGGGAAACAGGAAACCCCAGGTCAGAGGCCTGACCTGGGGCTCACCGTGGAGCCGCCTTCGGGATTCGAACCCGAGACCTACGCATTACGAGTGCGTTGCTCTGGCCAACTGAGCTAAGGCGGCAAGCTGCGGATATACACCCGTCCTCGCGAGGACACGTTCGCACCAGCAGCGGCGCAAGTCTACAGGGTTGTTTCGGGTGCCCCGAACCAGGTCCAGGGCACCCGCCCCGGCGACTTGCGCGCCACCGGGGCGTGGCTACGGCCCGAGTTCAAGGACGCCGGGCACGGGCGGGCCTGGTGCATCAAGCATGTCGCCAAGGGCAGCCTCGTACTCTCCGACCTTGCGATCCTCGCGGCCGGGTTCCCGGCGATCGCGCTGTCGCCCGAGCCACCACGCACGGCGATGTCGCCGTCGTCCTCGTCACGCTCGGTCTCGGCGACGGTCTGGCCATCACCACGGCCGCGTCCGTGACGGTCTCGGCAGTGCTGGCCAAGACCGCGGAGGGCCGGGTGGTGGACGCCGCGCGGCTTCAAGGCCACGGTCGGCCGCCCACCACCGGCATGCGGGCCTGCGCTCAGCGGCAGCGCTTGTTCTCCGGCGGAGCCGTGCCTTCCAGCAGGTAGGTGTTGATCGCCGTGTCGATGCAGTCGCTGCCGCGCCCGTACGCCGTGTGGCCGTCGCCTTCGTACGTCAGCAGGGTCCCGGAGGAGAGCTGCTCGGCCAGCCCCTGCGCCCACTTGTAGGGGGTGGCCGGATCGCGGGTGGTGCCGACGACCACGATCGGGGCGGCGCCCTTCGCGTCGATCCGATGCGGCGCGCCGGTGGCGGGGGTGGGCCAGTACCCACAGTTCAGGGAGGCCCAGGCGAAGCCCCTGCCGAAGACCGGGGACGCCTTCTCGAACTCGGGGAGCGCGGACTGCACGGCTGCTGGGGTGGTGAAGGCGGGCGGCAGGTCGAGGCAGTTCACGGCGGCGTTGGCGTACATCAGGTTCGCGTAGGAGCCGTCGCCGTCGCGCTCGTAGTAGCTGTCGGCCAGCGAGAGGAGAGGCGCGCCGTCGCCGGCCATGGCGCTCGCGAGGGCCTCGCGGAGCTGGGGCCAGGCGGATTCGTCGTACATCGCGGCGATCACTCCGGTGGTGGCCAGCGACTCGCCCAGCTTGCGGCTCCCGCCGGTCGGGACGGGCTGGGTGTCGAGCGCGGAGAAGAAGGCCTTGAGGCGGTTGGAGGCCTCGGCGGCGGACGTGGTGCCAAGCGGGCAGTCCGCCTGCTTGACGCATTCCGCGGCGAAGGACTGGAACGCGGTCTCGAAGCCGGCGGTCTGGTCGCGGTTCATCTGGCGGGAGGGCAGCGACGGGTCCATCGCACCGTCGAGGACGAGGCGTCCGACGCGGTCGGGGAAGAGCTCGGCGTATGTAGCGCCGAGGAAAGTGCCGTACGAAGCCCCGACGTAACTCAGCTTCTCGTCGCCCAGCACCGCGCGCAGGATGTCCATGTCACGGGCCGCCTCAACGGTGGAGACATGGGGCAGGACCTCGCCGGAACGCCTCTTGCAGCCCTCCGCGAAATCCTTCAGCGACGTGGTGAGCCGGGTCGTCTCGGCGGCGTCGTCGGGAGTCACGTCGACCTGCGTGTACGCGTCCATCTCCTTGCCGCTGAGGCATTCGACGGGCTCGCTGCGGGCGACGCCGCGCGGGTCGACGGCGACCATGTCGTACTGGGCGCGGACGGGGCCGGGGTAGCCGACGCCCGCGTACCCCTGGAGGTAGCCGACGGCCGAGCCGCCCGGGCCGCCGGGGTTGACGAGCAGCGAGCCGAGTCGCTTGCCGGGGCCAGTGGCCTTCTTGCGGGCGACGGCCAGGTTGATGGACTCCCCGCCGGGCTTGGCGTAGTCCAGCGGTGCCTTCATGGTGGCGCAATCGAATCCGGGAACGCCGCAGGCCCTCCACTTCAATTGCTGCGCGTAGTACGGCTTGAGCGCGGCGTCAGGAGTGGACCCGCTGTCGCCCACGGCGGAGGCGGTCGCGGAGGCGCTCGGCGCCGAACTCCCGTCCGTACAGCCGGAGATCAGCAGACCGGCCGTGGCCAGCGCGAGGGTGGAGGTTCGGAACAGGCGCCTGGTGTCCATCCCCGGAGCGTAATGCGCGCTGAGCGGTGATGCCGTGCGGCACACGTACGGGCGAGCCGGTCCAGGGGCCGCCGGCTGTGTCCGCGACACGCACGAGTGAGCCGATCAACGGGCCGGGCGGCGTGCGCGACACGTGCGGATGAGCCGACGCGCCGGGTCAGCCCGGCGGCCACTCAGACCGCGCGGCAAGCCGGCCGCCTGCCGCCCGGCCCGGCGTTCGGCCACGTCGCCCCCGCCAGGGGCGGGGCGGCCGCCGCCCCGCCCGTCACCCCGCGCGCAGTGCCACCGCCATCGCCTCGACTGCCAGCAGCGGCGCCACATTGCTGTCCAGTGCCTGGCGGCAGGCGACCACTGCCTCTATGCGGCGCAGGGTGCCCTCGGGGGTCGATGCACGGGCGATCCGGTCGAGTGCGTCCCGTACGTCGTCGTTGGCGAGCGCGACCTCGGAGCCCATCTGGAGAGCGAGCACATCGCGGTAGAAGCCGGTCAGATCGGTGAGCGCCAGGTCCAGGCTGTCCCGCTGCGAACGCGTCTTGCGGCGCTTCTGCCTGTCCTCCAGCTCCTTCATCGCCCCGGCGGTCCCCCGCGGCATCCGCCCGCCGGCCCCCGCGCCGAGAGCCGCCTTGAGGTTCTCGGTCTCCTTGACGTCGATCTCCTCGGCGACCTGCTTGGCGTCCTCGGCCGCGGCGTCGACCAGCTCCTGGGCGGCCTTGAGGCAGCCGCCGATGTCCTCGACGCGCAGCGGCAGCTTGAGCACGGTGGCCCGGCGGGCGCGGGCCCGCTCGTCGGTGGCCAGGCGGCGGGCCCGGCCGATGTGCCCCTGGGTGGCGCGGGCGGCGGCCGCGGCGACATCGGGCTCGATGCCGTCACGCTTGATCAGTACGTCGGCGACGGCGGCGACAGGTGGCGTACGGAGGGTGAGGTGGCGGCAACGGGAACGGATCGTGGGCAGCACGTCCTCCAGGGACGGCGCGCAGAGCAGCCACACGGTGCGGGGAGCGGGCTCCTCGACGGCCTTCAGCAGAACATTGCCCGCGCCCTCGGTGAGGCGGTCGGCGTCCTCCAGGATGATCACCTGCCAGCGGCGGCCGGCTGGGGAGAGCTGGGCTCGGCGGACGAGCTCGCGGGTCTCCTTGACGCCGATGGACAGGAGGTCCGTACGGATCACGTCGACGTCGGCGTGCGTACCGACGAGGGCGGTATGACAGCCGTCGCAGAACCCGCAGCCGGGCTCCCCGCCGAGGGCCCGGTCGGGGCTGACGCACTGCAACGCGGCGGCGAAGGCCCGTGCGGCGGTGGACCGCCCGGAGCCGGGGGGGCCGGTGAACAGCCAGGCGTGGGTCATTTTGGACGCGTCGGGCGGCTGCTCACCGCGGGCTTCGGCAGTGACGCGGAGGTCGGCGTCCCGCGCGGCGGCGGAAAGCTGCGCCTGGACTCGCTCTTGGCCGACGACGTCGTCCCATACGGCCATGTGCCGTCACCCGCCTTTCGTGCTGGGGTCTCCCATTGTGGGGGAGGGGTCTGACAGCAGGGCCGTGGCGGGGAGCTTTCCCCCACCCCGCCCCTTCCCGAAACTGGGGGCAAGACCCCCAGGCCCCCTGCGGGGGAAAGGAGGTCGGGGGGCTGACGCCCCCACACCCCCACAAGTGCGCCGGCGTCGCGGCGCAAGCCGCACGCACGCTCCGAGGCCCGGCCCCCCGACAGCGCTCGCTTCGCGGCGCGAGAGGCGCCCACACCTCCGAGCGTTCGCTTCGCGGCGCCAGCGACAGGCACAACCCCGAGCGTTCGCTTCGCAGCCCGAGACGAGGCCCGGACCGCGCCAGTGCCGACTTCGCGACCGCGGCCGCGACCGGCGCCCCGGCAGCCGGGCGCGGACGGTCAGCGGACCGTCAGCGCCTGCCCCGGCCGCCGCCGTTGTCGTCCTCGTCGTGCGGGCCCAGCAGTTCGTCTGCCAGGGTCGGAAGGTCGTCCAGTGGCGTCTCCTCCGCCCAGTCCGAGCGGCGGCGACGGCGGCCCGAGTCCGGGTCGACCTGGGGGAGTTCGCGGGTGCGGTCGTTCGCGCCCGCGTCCGCGCTCGGCGCCTCGTCGCGGAAGAACCCCGGCGGAACCCTGTCGGAGGGGTCCGCGTCCCGTGCGTCCTCCCGTACCGGCGGAAGCACCGCCGTCTCCTCCGCGTCCGCCGGGACCTTCGGAAGCACCGCCGTCTCATCCGCCGCATGCGCCGGCGGCATCACCGGCGACGGGACCTCCTGCGTCACCTCGTCGGGCCTGACCACCGGCGTCGGCACTGTGGCGTCATTCGCCGAAGCCGATGCTGAAGCCGCAGCAGCCGCCTCCGCCAACCGCCGCGCCTCCTCCGCCCTCAGCAGTGCCTCCTCTGCCTTCCGCTGCTTCTCGAGACGCCGTTCCTCCGCCTCTGCCCGCAGCCGGGCCTCCTCCGCGGCCTGCTGGCGACGCCGTTCCTCTTCCGCCTGGCGTGCTTTCTCCTCCGCCTCGCGCCGGCGGCGTTCCTCCTCGACCCGACGCCGCGCCTCTTCCGCCCGCTGCCGGGCCTCCTCCGCCTGCCGCTCGGCCTCGCGCTGCCGCGCCTCCTCCAGCTCGTGGCGCTTGCGCTCCTCCTCCTCGGCGCGGAGCTTCGCGAGCTGTTCCTGCCGCTCGCGCTCGATCCGCTCTTCCTCCGCCTTGCGCGCGGCTTCTTCCTCGGCCCTGCGCCGGGCCTCCTCCTCAGCCGCCTTGCGCGCCTCCGCCTGAGCCTTCACCTCTGCGTCGGAGAGCGGCAGCAACTGGTCGAGCCGGTGCCGTACGACAGTGGCGACCGACCCCGGCTCCTGGCCCGCGTCCACCACCAGGTACCGGCCCGGATCGGCCGCGGCCAGCGTCAGGAACCCGGCCCGCACCCGCTGGTGGAACTCCGCCGGCTCCGACTCCAGCCGGTCCGGCGCCTCCGTGAACCGTTCCCGCGCGGTCTCCGGCGAGACGTCCAGCAGCACCGTCAGATGCGGTACGAGTCCGTCCGTGGCCCACCGAGAGATACGGGCGATCTCCGTCGGCGACAGGTCGCGGCCCGCGCCCTGGTAGGCGACCGAAGAGTCGATGTAGCGGTCGGAGATGACGATCGCGCCGCGCTCCAGCGCGGGCCGTACGACCGAACTGACGTGCTCGGCGCGGTCGGCGGCGTACAACAGCGCCTCCGCACGGTTCGACAGCCCCTCCGACGATACGTCGAGCAGGATCGACCGCAGCCGCTTCCCAAGTGGCGTGGCACCCGGCTCGCGCGTGACCACGACTTCGTGGCCCTTCGCCCGGATCCACTCCGCGAGCGTCTCGACCTGCGTGGACTTCCCGGCCCCGTCACCGCCCTCTACGGCGATGAAGAACCCGGTGGCGGCCTGCGCCTGTGCGGGGTCGGACCCGCGGCGCAGCGCGTCGCCCAGATCGCGGCGCAGCGGCACACCCGACCGGTCGTCGGTCTTCGCGAGCACGATCGCCGCCACGGGCAGCAGCAGAGCGCCGGCCAGCATCAGCGTGAACGCCGCGCCGCCGTGCGCGAAGACGAAGTCACCACTCGCCAGCCGGTGCGGCCCGATCGCGGCGGACAGCAGCGGGGCCGCCAGCGCGCCGAGACCGATGGCGACCCGGACGACCGCCTGGAGGTGTTCGGTGATCCGGGCGCGCCGGAAGTCTTCCGCCTCCTGGTCGATGAGCGCATGCCCGGTGCTCGCGGCGACACCTGCCGCGAGGCCCGCGAGCAGCGCGATGAACACCACGCTCGCGGTGTCCGGCACCAGGCCCATGGCGAGCAGCGCGACTCCGGTGACCGCGACCGCGAGGGAGAGCAGCCGGCGGCGGGAGAGTGTGGGCAGTACGGACGCGGCCCCGCGGACGCCAAGCCCCGTGCCGGCGGTCAGCGCGAGCACGAGCAGCGCGAAGGCGGCGGGACCGCCGCCCAGGTCAAAGGCGTGCAGTACGGAAACGGCGACGGCGGAAGCGATCGCGCCCGCGACCGCGACGCAGGCGAGCACGAACAACGGAATGGCACCCGTACGCCCCTTGTCCAGGCCGTTGCCGGTGGACGGGCGGCGCAGTCCTTCGAGCGGCGAACGCGGCCGCGGCGTCAGCGAGCCCGGCAGCTCGAGGAAGTACAGGGTCGACACGGACGCGGCGAAGAGACCGGCCGCGACATACGAACCGAGGGCCGCCTGGTGCAGCGAGAACCACTCGATGCCCGAGCCGAGCAGATTGCCGATCAGCGTGGCCACCAGCAGGACCGCGGCCCCGACGGGGATCACGGCGAAGCCCGTACGCAGCCAGAGCCGGCGCAACGCGTCGATGTGGTCCGGCAGCGGGCGCACCGCAGCGCCCTCCAGCGGCGGGGCGGGCAGCAGCGCGGGCGCCGCGCCGTCGCGGGCGATCGTCCAGAAACGCTCGGCGACTCCCGTGACGAAGACAGTGATCAGCAGGATCGCGGGCGCGTTGTCGGGGGTCCAGTCGATCCACAGCGGCGCGATCACGAGAAGCGCGAGACGCAGCCCGTCCGCGCCGATCATGGTCCAGCGCCGGTCGAGCGGCCCCTTGGGTGAGGTGAGGGTCGTCAGCGGGCCGAGGAGTACGGCCCCGAACAACAGCGTTGCGAGGACCCGCGCGCCGAACACGGCGGCGACAGCGAAGGCCGCCCCGCGGTAACCGGACCCGAACGAGCCCGCGGCGACCGCCGCCTGGAGCGTCAGCAGCAGAAGCACAAGAACGGCGACGGCGTCCCCGACACCGCCTATGACCTGGGCGCTCCACAACCGCCTCAGCGGAGGGAAGCGCAACAGGGCGCGCACCGCTCGCTCACGCGAGTCCGCGGCAAGTGCGTCGGATGCGTCGGAGTCTGAGGCAGTCTCTGAGACGGTACTCACGACCGCCTGCTGCTCGGCTGGCTGCTCGGCTCGCGTCATCCGCCCAGCCTATCCGGAGCGCCCCGCTCCCCGGAGGCCTGCCCGAACATACGGGCGCTTTGTACGGAGGATGAGAAAGCTCCCTCGCACAAAGCGCCCGTTAACACGTACTTGCTCGCCACACGTACTTACTCGTCTGCCGACGCCGCCGTCTTCTTCGCAGCAACCGTCTTCTTCGCGGCGGTCCTCTTCGCCACCGTCTTCTTCGCGGCGGTCTTCTTCGCCACCGTCTTCTTCGCCACCGTCTTCTTCGCCGGAGCTTTCTTGGCCGGAGCCTTCTTGGCCGGAGCCTTCTTCGCCGTCTTCTTGGCGGGCCCCTTGGCGCGCTTCTCGGCAAGCAGCTCGTAGCCGCGCTCCGGCGTGACGTCCTCGACGCTGTCGCCGGTGCGCAGCGTCGCGTTGGTCTCGCCGTCGGTGACGTACGGACCGAATCGGCCGTCCTTGACCACCACCGGGCGCTCGCTCACCGGGTCCGTGCCCAGCTCCTTCAGCGGCGGCTTGGCGGCCGCCCGCCCGCGCTGCTTCGGCTGCGCGTAGATCGCCAGGGCCTCGTCCAGCGTGATGTTGAAGAGCTGGTCCTCGCTCTCCAGCGAGCGCGAGTCCGTGCCCTTCTTCAGGTACGGGCCGTACCTGCCGTTCTGAGCCGTGATCTCCACGCCGTCCGCATCCACGCCGACGACCCGCGGCAGGGACATCAGCTTCAGCGCGTCCTCGAGCGTGACGGTGTCCAGCGACATCGACTTGAAGAGCGAGGCCGTCCGCGGCTTGACCGCGTTCTTACCGGTCTTCGGGGTGCCCTCGGGCAGCACCTCTGTCACATACGGGCCGTATCGGCCGTCCCGCGCGATGACCTGGTGCCCGCTGACCGGGTCCGTGCCCAGCTCGAAGTCGCCGCTCGGCTTGGCCAGCAACTCCTCCGCGTACTCCACGGTGAGCTCGTCCGGAGCAAGATCCTCAGGGACGTCGGCGCGCTGGTGGCCCTCCGCGTCCTTCTCACCGCGCTCGATGTACGGGCCGTAACGGCCGACGCGCAGCACGATGCCCTCGCCGACCGGGAAGCTGGAGATCTCCCGGGCGTCGATCGCGCCGAGGTCGGTCACCAGTTCCTTCAGACCGCCGAGGTGGTCGCCGTCGCCGTTGCCCGCGCCGGACGCGGCCCCGGTGTCGTCGCCCTCGCCGAAGTAGAAGCGCCTCAGCCACGGCACGGCCTGCGCCTCGCCCCGCGCGATGCGGTCGAGGTCGTCCTCCATCCTGGCGGTGAAGTCGTAGTCGACAAGCCGGCCGAAGTGCTTCTCCAGCAGATTGACCACGGCGAAGCTCAGGAACGACGGGACGAGCGCCGTCCCCTTCTTGAAGACATAGCCGCGGTCGAGGATGGTGCCGATGATCGATGCGTACGTCGACGGGCGGCCGATCTCGCGCTCTTCCAGCTCCTTGACCAGCGAGGCCTCGGTGTAGCGGGCCGGCGGCTTGGTCGCATGGCCGTCCACCGAGATCTCCTCGGCGGCAAGCCGGTCGCCCTCGGCGACCTGCGGCAGACGGCGCTCGCGGTCGTCGAGCTCGGCGTTCGGGTCGTCGGCGCCTTCCACGTAGGCCTTCATGAAGCCGTGGAATGTGATCGTCTTGCCGGACGCGGTGAACTCGGCGTCACGGCCGTCCGAAGCGCGGCCGCCGATCCTGACGGTGACGCTGTTACCGACCGCGTCCTTCATCTGGGAGGCCACAGTCCGCTTCCAGATCAGCTCGTAGAGCTTGAACTGGTCGCCGGTCAGACCCGTCTCGGCCGGAGTGCGGAAACGATCGCCCGAAGGACGAATCGCCTCGTGCGCCTCCTGCGCGTTCTTGACCTTCCCGGCGTACACACGCGGCTTGTCCGGCAGGTAGTTGGCGCCGTACAGCTGCGTGACCTGCGCCCGGGCCGCCGTGACGGCAGTGTCGGAGAGCGTGGTGGAGTCCGTACGCATATAGGTGATGAAGCCGTTCTCGTACAGCTTCTGCGCGACCTGCATGGTGGCTTTGGCCCCGAAGCCCAGCTTGCGGGATGCCTCCTGCTGCAGCGTCGTCGTACGGAAAGGTGCGTACGGAGAGCGACGGTACGGCTTCGACTCGACCGCGCGGACGGCGAACGAGGCGTCCTGGAGCGCGGCGGCCAGCGCGCGGGCGTTCGTCTCGTCCAGGTGGAGGACCTGGCCGGACTTGAGCTGCCCGTCCGAACCGAAATCGCGGCCCTGGGCGACGCGCTGCCCGTCGACGGTGTTCAGGCGGGCCGTGAGGGTGGAGGGGTCCGAGGCGTCCCCGGCTCGGCCGGTGGAGAACGTGCCGGTCAGGTCCCAGTACTCGGCGGAGCGGAAGGCGATGCGCTCGCGCTCACGCTCGACGACGAGGCGGGTGGCGACGGACTGCACACGGCCGGCGGAGAGCCGCGGCATGACCTTCTTCCACAGGACCGGCGAGACCTCGTAGCCATAGAGGCGGTCGAGGATACGGCGGGTTTCCTGGGCGTCGACCATGCGCTGGTTCAGCTCGCGCGGGTTGGCGACGGCGTCGCGGATCGCTTCCTTGGTGATCTCGTGGAAGACCATCCGGTGGACGGGGACCTTGGGCTTGAGGACCTCAAGGAGATGCCAGGCGATGGCCTCGCCCTCGCGGTCCTCATCGGTGGCGAGGTAGAGCTCGTCTGATTCGGCGAGCTGCTCCTTGAGCTTCCTGACCTGGGCCTTCTTGTCGGCGTTGACGACGTAGATCGGCTGGAAGTCGTGCTCGACATCGACACCGAGGCGGCGCACCTCACCGGTGTACTTCTCGGGCACCTCGGCGGCGCCGTTCGGGAGGTCGCGGATGTGCCCGACACTCGCCTCGACGACATAGCCGGGGCCGAGGTAGCCCTTGATCGTCTTCGCCTTGGCAGGCGACTCGACGATCACGAGTCGGCGGCCGCCCTGTGCGGTCTCGCTGGTCGGGGACAACTTCGCTCTTCTCTCTCCGGTCGACGCTCGGTGGGCAGATACATCAGTACGGCACTGCGTACGCACTGCTGTGTCACTGCTGTCGCTGCGGAGTGTGACGGTACAACCCGCCCCCGTGTCAAACGGCAAAAGCCCGCAACGGCCACTCGAACGGTAACCCGAGTCCGGCCATTCCTGCCGCCCGGACCGGCACAAGACCGGCACGACAGGGCTCCGGCCCCAGATCGGACCGCGGACCAGACCCAGATCAGAGCGCGGGTCAGAGGTGGATCAGGCGCGGCCGAAGCACCACACGCCGAGGGCGAGGAACGCGGCGCCGAAGAATGTCGCGAGCGCGGCGGCCGTGGCGGGACTCACTCCGTGTGCGACAGGTGCCCGGTGCCACAGACGCGCTCCCGTCCACAGCAGAAGCCCGGCCCCGAACAGCGTGAACGCCGTCCCGGCGAAGATCGCTGGCCCGCTCTCCATGTCCGTACCCGGCCTTTCCCTGACGCCAAGGCTGTCCCGGATGCCGAGGCTGACACCTCCGGGCGTCACGGGTGCGAATTCAGGGTGAACGCCGCGTGGGTTCACCCGCCCGGTCGCGGTGCCGGCCGGCACCGCGCAGTGCCGGTCGGAGCGGGGGCCTGCCGAGGGTTTGGCGGAGGCGGCCGCTCCCTTCTCCTTGTGGACGTTGGCCGGTTTCACCTCATGAGCGGACCGGTTCCAGGAAGCCCTCTTCCACCAGCAGCCGGAGCGCCTGCGGCGTGCGGTCGCGCAGCATGACCGGGTCCTCGTGGAGCAACTGGGCGATCGCGTCCAGGATCCGCCCGGCGCTCAGCGTCCCGTCGCACACGCCGGCGAAGCCCGCGCCGACCGTGTCGACCTTGGTGGCCCGGCGCATTCCGCGGTTCTGACGGAGCACCACATGCTCGGGGTCCTCCGCGCCCGGCAGCCCGACCTGCTCCTGGACGACCTCCGCCGTCAGCGTGAAGTGGTCGGCGAGCAGCGCCGCGTCGTCGTGCGTACGCAGATAGTCCTGCCGCGCGAAATGCGCCCGCACGCTCTCCCCCAGCGGCTGCTCGACCGGGTGCGGCCACTCTTCGGCGACGATGGACGGGCGATCGGAACCGGACTTCCTGAGCGTGATCCAGCCGAAGCCGACGGCCTTGGTCTTGCGCGCCTCGAACTCGTCCAGCCACGCGTCGTACAGAGCCGCGTACTCGGCCGGGTCGCTCTGGTGGTCGCCGCTGTCGCGCAGCCACAACTCGGCGTACTGCGTCACGTCCTGCACCTCGCGCTGCACGATCCAGGCGTCACAGCCGCGCGGCACCCAGGAGCGCAGCCGCTCCTGCCACTCCTCCCCCTCTACGTGCTGCCAGTTGGCGAGGAACTGGGCGTAACCCCCGTCGTTCAGCCTGTCCCCCGCCTGCTGAACGAGCGAGCGGCACAGATCGTCCCCGCCCATCCCGCCGTCCCGGTAGGTCAGGCGGGAACCGGGTGAGATGACGAACGGCGGGTTCGACACGATCAGGTCGTACGTGTCCTTCCCGACCGGCTCGAAGAGCGAGCCCTCGCGCAGATCGGCCTCCGGCGCGCCGGAGAGCGCGAGCGTGAGCCGCCCGAAGTGCAGGGCGCGCGGGTTCAGATCGGTGGCCGTGACGCGGGTCGCGTGCTGCGTGGCGTGCAGCGCCTGGAGGCCGGAGCCGGTGCCCAGGTCGAGCGCGGAGGACACCGGTGTACGGACGGTGATCCCGGCGAGGGTGGTGGACGCCCCGCCGACGCCGAGGACGACTCCCTCGCCCTGGCCGCTCGCACCGCCGGCGCCGCCGACCGCGCACCCGAGGTCGGAGACGATGAACCAGTCCTGCCCCTCCGGACCGCCGTACGGCCGTACGTCCACCGTGGCCCGTACGGCGTCGCCGTCCCGCACCAGCCAGCCGTCGGCCAGGCACTCCTCGATCGGCAGCGCGGCCCGTGCCCGCTCGTACGCGACGGGGCGCTGGAGCAGGAACAGCCGTACGAGGGTGTCCAGGACGCCATCCCCGCGGGTGGCGCGCAGGGCGGGCACGGTCTCGCTACGGGCGAGAGCGGCGTACGCGGGTGCGCCGAGCAGGTCGAGCAGCCCGTCGGCGGTGAAGGCGGCGGCGAGGAGTGCCTCGCGCAGCCGGGGCGAGCGGTCGGGCGAGGGAAGGCCTGGGACAAGGCTGCGCGTACTCACCCGCCCATTGTGGCGGCCACCACTGACAAACGCCGCCTACGGGGCGGTCGACTCCTTCGTGGACGCCGATCCGGACGACGTCGCCGGTGCGGACGAGGCCGATCCTGCCCCGCCGGCGGCGGGGCTCGACGTCTTCGCCGCCTGGCAGCCGGGCTCCTTCGCCATCGCCTTTCCGAGCGTGCCGGACTGCAGTTTCTTCAGCGCGTCCTGGTCCATTATCTCGATCTTCTTCAGACCGTCGGCGACACCCTGCAGGCCGTCCGCGAACTTCTGCTGGTCCTTGGCGTCGAGAGTGTCGATCTGCTTCTTCAGACCGAGATAGGCCGTGGCGGTGTCGTTGAGCTCCTTGACCGCGTCCTGCTGCAGCTTCTCGCCGTTGTCGACCGGCGGCGTGCCGGCACTCTGCACAGCGGTGGCGAGCGCCTTGTCCGCGTCGGCGATGTCCTGGAAGGCCTTCGAGTCGGCGGCCTGGATGTCGGCCGGCTTGCCGTCCGCCGCGGTCGAGATGATGGTCTGCTGGGCGTTGGCTCTCTTCTGGATCTGCGGCTGTGCCTGGTCGCATACCTTCTTGGCCCAGGCATTCACCTTGCTGTCACCGTTGCCGCTGGTGCAGCCGGACAGTGCCAGTACCAGTACCGCACCACCGGACAGCGCGGCCGCAAGCTTCTTGTTCACCGGATTGGTCCCTTCCAAGGCTCTCGGCCCCGGAACATACACGCCAAGTGGGCGACAGCCGCGTGCCATACATCCGATTGATGGTTTCTTGTGACTAATTGCACCAAGGGAGACAAGGCTCACGACAGCAATGCAAACGGGCGGACAGCACGCCAATACGCGCCGCCCGCCCGCCTCTTGAGCAGGTGTTACGAAACGACCGCTGGATCGGGCGACTTCGCGCTCCGCTCCGCGAGGTCGTCTTCGTCACCCACAGCGATGCCGCGCCTCTTGGAGACGTACACGGCGGCGACGATGACGAGAATGGCGAGCACCGCCACCAGCGCACGCATCCCGGCACTGGCGTCGTCCCCATAGCTGAACTGGACGACCGCGGGCGCGATCAGCAGCGCCACCAGGTTCATCACCTTCAGCAGCGGGTTGATTGCCGGGCCCGCGGTGTCCTTGAACGGGTCGCCGACGGTGTCGCCAATGACGGTCGCGGCATGGGCCTCACTGCCCTTGCCGCCGTGGTGGCCGTCCTCGACCAGCTTCTTGGCGTTGTCCCACGCGCCACCGGAATTGGCGAGGAAGACGGCCATCAGGGTGCCGGTGCCGATCGCGCCCGCGAGGAAGGAGCCCAGGGCTCCGACACCGAGCGAGAAACCGACCGCGATCGGGGTCAGTACGGCGAGCAGACCTGGTGTGGCCAGCTCCCGCAGCGCGTCCTTGGTGCAGATGTCGACAACGCGCCCGTACTCCGGCTTCTCGGTGTAGTCCATGATCCCGGGGTGCTCGCGGAACTGCCGCCGCACCTCGTAGACCACCGCGCCCGCCGACCGGGACACCGCGCTGATCGCGAGACCCGAGAAGAGGAAGACGACCGCGGCGCCGAGGATCAGCCCCACCAGGTTGTTGGGCTGCGAGATGTCCATCACCAGGTTCATCGGGGCGCCGTCGCCGACCCTCTCGCCGACTTCCCGGGCCGCGGTCGCGATGGCGTCGCGGTACGAACCGAAGAGCGCCGCCGCGGCCAGTACTGCCGTGGCGATGGCGATTCCCTTGGTGATGGCTTTGGTGGTGTTGCCGACGGCGTCGAGGTCGGTGAGCACCTGCGCGCCCGCGCCCGTGACGTCGCCGGACATCTCGGCGATGCCCTGGGCGTTGTCGGAGACGGGACCGAAGGTGTCCATGGCGACGATGACGCCGACAGTGGTGAGCAGGCCGGTGCCCGCGAGCGCTACCGCGAAGAGGGCGAGCATGATCGACGTACCGCCGAGCAGGAACGCTCCGTACACGCTCAGTCCGATCAACAGCGCGGTGTAGACGGCGGACTCAAGGCCGATGGCGATGCCGGCCAGCACGACCGTGGCGGGTCCGGTCAACGAGGACTTGCCGATGTCCCGCACGGGACGGCGGGTGGTCTCGGTGAAGTACCCCGTCAACTGCTGGATCAGGGCCGCCAGCACAATGCCGATGGCGACGGCCACGAGCGCCAGAACCCGCGGGTCCCCTTCGTGCGACCGGATCGCGGCCTCGGTGACGCCATCCAACTTGGCGTACGAGGACGGCAGATAGATGAAGACCGCGGCGGCCACCAGGGCGAGCGAGATCGCCGCGGAGATGAAGAATCCGCGGTTGATGGCGGTCATCCCGCTGCGGTCGGCGCGCCGCGGGGCGACCGCGAAGATGCCGATCATCGCGGTGACCACGCCGATCGCCGGGACGATCAGCGGAAAAGCGAGTCCGGCGTCGCCGAATGCCGCCTTGCCGAGGATGAGCGCCGCCACGAGCGTGACGGCGTACGACTCGAAGAGGTCGGCCGCCATGCCCGCGCAGTCACCGACGTTGTCGCCCACGTTGTCGGCGATCGTCGCGGCGTTGCGCGGGTCGTCCTCGGGGATTCCCTGCTCGACCTTGCCGACGAGGTCGGCGCCGACGTCGGCGGCCTTGGTGAAGATGCCGCCGCCGACACGCATGAACATGGCGATCAGTGCGGCGCCGAGGCCGAAGCCCTCGAGCACCTTGGGGGCGTCGGCCGCGTAGACGAGAACCACGCAGGAGGCACCGAGCAGGCCGAGGCCCACCGTGAACATGCCGACCACGCCTCCCGTCCGGAAAGCGATCTTCATGGCCTTGTGCGATACGGCAGTCAGATCCTTTTCCGGCTCGCCCTCTGCCGGTGTTGCCTCACGCGCGGCAGCGGCCACGCGCACATTTGCTCTTACGGCAAGACGCATGCCGATGTATCCGGTGGCCGCCGAGAACAGCGCACCCACCAGGAAGAACACCGATCGACCGCCGCGCTGCGACCAGTCGTCCGCCGGAAGAAGCATCAGCAGGAAGAACACCACGACGGCGAAGACACCAAGGGTGCGCAACTGTCGTGCCAGATAGGCATTCGCGCCTTCCTGCACGGCTGCCGCGATCTTCTTCATGGAATCGGTGCCCTCGCCGGCGGCCAGCACCTGGCGCACCAGCAGCTGGGCGACGATCAAGGCCGCCACCGCGACTGCGGCGATGACGATCACGATCAGCCTGTTGTCGTCGGTCAGTACTGCGGCTGCGAGAGAAGTGGGTTGATCGGACAGTTCTGGATTGACGCGCCCCGCCATTCGTCCTCCTTGACGCTCAGAGCTCAAGATGTGGACGGATTGTAGGGAGCGGAACCTGATCAAAACAGGGCGCGGCAAATGAAATTGACCTTCGCTTGCTACTCAGCAAATGATCGGCTTCCGAAACTGCCCCCGAAAGAAGTAATGGGGCAAAGTCATTGACGCGCATTAAATGATCTAGAGAAAAGGGAAAAGGCCCTGCTCAGCAGGGCCGTATCCAATAAAGACGATCAAAGGGCCGGTGGTATGCGCCCGTTGTCGATCATCCGGAGTCAGGGCAGCGCGGTGACGGGGGTCGTCGGCCAACTCATCCGGATCACGCCCCCCTCCTCGCTGGAACTGACCTCCACGTCATCGACGAGGCCGCTGATGACCGCGAGGCCCATCTCGTCCTCACCCTCGGAGTCCGCGTCCTCGTCCGTGCCGTTGCGCACGCCGTGGACCACGGTGGATCCCTCGGCGCCCGCAACCGGGACCTCGTCCCTGACCTCGATGGAGAAGGTCTTCTCCTCCTCGGACAGCGCGACCTGGACGGGGGCGGTGATGCCATGGCTGCGGTGCAGCCCGACGGCACGGCTGCACGCCTCGCCGACCGCGAGCCGGACCTCGTCCAGCACGGCCTCGTCGACCCCGGCCCGGCGAGCCACGGCAGCGGCCACCAGACGGGCGGTCCTGACATGCTCAGGCTGAGCACTGAAGCGGAGTTCAACGATGGCCATGCAATCCCCCTCGGACGTACGGGCGTGCATCTCAGGGGCCCGGGCTGGATGCCCGGTGCCCCTGCCTTCTTCCGGCAGTCTCCGGCCGACCTCAGTCAGTGGCCGCGACAGCTTCCTCGACCGTGGTGTGGATCGGGAACACCTTGGTCAGACCTGTGATCCGGAAGATCTTGAGAATGCGCTCCTGGTTGCAGACCAGGCGCAGAGAGCCCTCGTGCGCGCGCACGCGCTTCAGGCCGCCCACGAGCACGCCGAGGCCAGTGGAATCGAGGAAGTCCACGCCCTCCATGTCGACAACCAGGTGGTAGTTGCCGTCGTTCACCAACTCGACCAGCTGCTCGCGCAGCTTGGGCGCGGTATACACATCAATCTCGCCACCGACCTCGACGACCGTACGGTCGCCACCAGGGCCGGACACATTGCGAGTCGACAGGGACAGGTCCACGGATCCTCCAGCACCTTGCTATCGAGCGGCCGCCCCCTGAGGTCTCCCCGGCGGAGCCGGAGGACGGTCGCCAGCCGCGATGGCATTCAATCACTTACCAGCAGCCATGCACGACGCCTTGGGACCATTGTCCGTCACGCCGGTGACAGACTCAGTGCCAATGGCCATGAATCACCGTCCCAGACGACGCCCCGAGAGCGGGGACACCCGCCCCTCCCCCGGTACGGTCCTTGACCGGCTCACCGCGGGGGCGGGCCGGGCCGCGCGCATCACTCATACGGAGCACTTGCCCCCAAGGCCCGGTCGCCATGCCGTCTGGCCCGACCGCATCCGCCCGGAGGTGATCAACGCCATTCAGCAGGCGGGCATCGACCACCCCTGGGTCCACCAGGCAGCCGCCGCCGAGCACGCTCTGGACGGCGAATCGGTCGTCATCGCCACCGGAACCGCCTCGGGCAAGTCGCTGGCCTACCTCGCTCCCGTACTCACGACCCTCCTCGACGGAGCCGAGGCCCCCAATGGACGGGGTACGACGGCCCTCTACCTCGCCCCGACCAAGGCCCTCGCCGCCGACCAGTGCCGCGCGGTCAAGGAGCTCAGCGCGCCGCTCGGCAACCGCATCCGCCCCGCGGTCTACGACGGCGACACGCCCGTCGAGGAACGTGAATGGGTCCGGCAGTATGCCACCTACGTCCTCACCAACCCGGACATGCTTCACCGCGGGATACTTCCCTCACACCCCCGCTGGTCCTCCTTCCTGCGCTCCTTGCGCTACGTCGTCATCGACGAGTGCCACACATACCGGGGTGTCTTCGGCTCGCACGTCGCCCAAGTGCTGCGCCGTCTTCGCCGCATATGCGCCCGCTACGGTGCGAACCCCGTCTTCCTCCTCGCCTCCGCCACCGCCGCGGAACCCGCTCTGGCTGCCGGCCGGCTCACCGGCCTGCCCGTCCAGGAGGTCGCCGACGACGCCTCGCCCCGCGGCGAGCTCGTCTTCGCCCTCTGGGAGCCCCCGCTCACCGAGCTGCACGGCGAGAAGGGCGCGCCCGTACGCCGCACCGCCACCGCCGAGACCGCCGACCTCCTCACCGACCTGACCGTGCAGGGAGTCCGCACCGTCGCCTTCGTACGCTCCCGGCGTGGCGCCGAGCTGATCTCCGTCATCGCCAAGGAACGTCTGGCGGAGGTGGACCGCTCACTGCCCCGGCGTGTCGCCGCCTACCGGGGCGGCTACCTCCCCGAGGAGCGCCGCGCCCTGGAGCGGGCCCTGCACTCCGGGGAGCTCCTCGGTCTGGCCGCCACCACCGCCCTGGAACTCGGCGTGGACGTCTCCGGCCTGGACGCCGTCGTGATCGCCGGCTACCCCGGCACACGCGCCTCCCTGTGGCAGCAGGCGGGCCGCGCGGGCCGCTCCGGCCAGGGCGCCCTGGCCGTCCTCGTCGCCCGCGACGACCCCCTGGACACCTTCCTCGTCCACCATCCCGAGGCGCTGTTCCAGCAGCCCGTGGAGTCCACGGTCCTCGACCCGGACAATCCGTACGTCCTCGCCCCCCATCTGTGCGCTGCCGCGGCCGAGCTCCCGCTCACGGACGCCGACCTGGATCTCTTCGGCCCGACGACCGCCGAGCTCATGCCCCAGCTGGAGTCCGCCAAGCTGCTGCGCCGCCGGGCGTCGGGCTGGCACTGGACCCGCCGCGAGCGGGCCGCCGACCTCACTGACATCCGGGGCGAGGGCGGCCGCCCCGTCCAGATCGTCGAGGCCGCCACCGGCCGGCTCCTGGGCACGGTCGACGAGTCGGCCGCCCACACCGCGGTCCACGATGGTGCCGTCCACCTCCACCAGGGCCGTACGTACCTGGTGAAGCACCTGGACCTGGAGGACTCGGCCGCCCTCGTCGAGGAGGCCAATCCGCCGTACTCCACCACCGCCCGCGACACCACCTCCATCTCCGTACTCGAAACCGACACCGAGATCCCGTGGGGCGACGGGCGCCTCTGCTACGGCTCCGTCGAGGTCACCAACCAGGTCGTCTCCTTCCTGCGCCGCAAACTCATCACCGGTGAGGTGCTCGGCGAGACCAAACTCGATCTGCCGCCGCGCACCCTGCGCACCCGGGCCGTGTGGTGGACGGTCACCGAGGATCAGCTGGACGCCGCCCGGGTCAACCCGGAGCAGCTGGGCGGGGCCCTGCACGCCGCCGAACACGCGTCCATCGGGATGCTGCCGCTCTTCGCCACCTGCGACCGCTGGGACATCGGCGGCGTGTCCGTGCCGCTCCATCCGGACACGCTGCTTCCGACGGTCTTCGTGTACGACGGCCACCCGGGTGGCGCGGGCTTCGCCGAGCGGGCCTTCCACACCGCCCGTGAGTGGCTCGCGGCCACCCGTGAGGCGATTGCCTCCTGCGAGTGCGACGCGGGCTGCCCGTCCTGCATCCAGTCCCCCAAGTGCGGCAACGGCAACGACCCGCTGCACAAGCGCGGCGCGGTCCGCCTCCTCACGGAACTGCTCCGGGGAGCCCTGGCGGCCCCGCCCGCGACCTGACCGTCGGCGCGTACGGCCCGAAGCGGGCCTGAGCCGTCACCTCGGCGATCTCACCCCGCACGGCACACCGCAACACCGCAGCACCTTGCGCCCTGGCCGCCTCGGCCGCTTCGGCGCAGGCCGCGGCCGTGCCCCGCAGGGCATGATCGGCCGCGGCAAGCACCGCCAAGTCAGCGGCGGAGCCGGCCCGGTGCCGGGCGACGACCGCCTGCCCCATGGCCAGGACGACGGCGAAGACGGCACACAGCACGGTGGTGGCCATGGCAGCCCAGACGGTCGCCGCCCCGCGGTCCTGGTTCATGGGCCCGCGGTCCTGGTTCATGGGCCCGGGGTCCCCGTTCATGAGCGCGGGGTCCTGGTTCATGGGCCCGCAGTCCCGGGTCATGGGGTCACCTCCGGGGTGGCCGGGCCGGCGGTGGCGGTCCGGCGCGTGGCTGCCTCACCGGCAGCCGGTTGCTCGGCAGCGGCGTCCCGCCCGGCCACGTCCCGCCCCACCGTGTCCTCGGCGAGGGCCGCCGCCTCCGCGCTCAGCGTCAGGGCCAGCGCGCCCGGGCCCGGAGTGTGCGCCTCGACCCGTACTCGCCACAGGTCCCCCGCCCGCCTCAGCGTGACCCGCGCACCAGCCGGGGCCGCCGAGCGGGCGGCGGCCAGCGTGGCAGCCCGCGGTTCCGACCTGGCGGCTGCCCGAGCCCCGGCCCGGGCCGCGTCCACGCACTGGATCTGCGCCGAGGCCGCCATCAGCGCCCAGACCAGGGCTATGGCGAAGACCACCAGGGCGGGTACTGCGACGGCGGCCTCCGCCGTCACAGACCCCCGGTCACGCGCACTGCCGCGCATCTCGTCGCGCAACTCAGAACTGCGCATTGAGGGCTTTCCCGATCACCGATTGGAGCGCCCCCGAGACGGCTCCGCTCGTGACGACCTTGTACAGAACGGCCGCGAAGGCGCACGCGGCGATCGTCCCCATCGCGTACTCGGACGTCGTCATCCCCGAGTCCTTACGCATCCTGCGCGACAGCCCGCGCAGCCATCCCCGCATCGGATTCCACATTTCAACCCCCATAGAGATCTCGTTCAGTTGCTCAGTGCTCGGTTGGTCAGTGCTCGGTTGGTCAGTTGCCGTTCAGCAGTCCGTCCGCCAGGCCGATCACCACCGGAGCCACCCCCACCGCCAGAAAGGCGGGCAGGAAGCACAGCCCCACCGGTGCGGTGATCAGGACTTGCGCCTTGCGGCCCCGGGCCGTGGCCGTCCGCGCCCGGTCGGCTCGGAAGCGCTCGGCCAGCCGGGACACCGGCTCCGCGGCCGGCGCGCCCGTGGAGTCGGCCCGCTCCAGACAGCGGGCCAGCCCAGTCGCGCCTGGTATCTGCCCGAACCACCCCCAGGCCCGTGCCGGTTCACCCCCGAGCCGCAATTCGGCTGCCGCCCGCGCGAGCCGCTCGCCGACCGGCCCGCCCAGCGACTCCCCGACCGCCTCCGCCGCCTCCCGCGGTCCCGCTCCGGCCGAGATGCAGGCCGCCAGAAGGTCGGCGGCGAGCGGCAGTTGACGGCCGGCATCCCGGTCCACGGGGCCCGGGCCCGGTTTACGGTTCCGCTGCCAGCGCCGTACGCCATAGGCCCCGCCCAGCCCGACGGCGCAGCCGATCACCCCGCCGATGAGGACATATCCGGTGATCACCGCGCCCATCGGGGAGGCCCATTGCCTCACCCACGCCCCGTACTCCGGGCGCCACCGCTGCCGTTCGCGCTCCATGGCCAGCAGCGTCTCGATCCGCCTGCGCACCCTGCGCTCGTGCCGTCGCCCCGCGATCGTGAAGCCCAGACAGGCCGCCACGGCCAGCAGGAACAGCACTGCACCAAGCCTGTGGACAGCGTCCCCGGTCATGGCTCCTCCCCCCGCCGTACGATCCGCGCGGCCCAGCAGAGGCCCGCGGCCTCCAGTAGCCCGCCCACCACCAGGCACACCAGGCCCGCAGGGGTGTGCAGCAGGACCCTCAGGGGATCGGCGCCCAGCGCCCAGCCCATCCCCAGGCCCACCAGCGGAAGCGCCGCCAGCAGGGCGATCGTCGACGACGCACCCGCCAACTGGGTGCGCAAGTCCGCCCGTTGGTCCCGCTCGGCCCGCAGCGCCGCCTCCAGTCGGTCGAGCCCAGCGGCCAGTCCGGCCCCGCTGTCCACGGCCACTCGCCAGCAGGCCGCGACTCCGGCGAGCCCGTCCGCGCCCGGCTCGCGCGCCGCCTCCCGCAGTGTCTGGGGCACATCGCCCCCGAACCGCGCCGCGGCCAGCACGGCGGCCTCGGTACCACCCAGTGCCCCCGTGGATCTGGCGGCGAACAGCAGCGCCTGACCCGGCTGCAGCCCTGCCCGCAGTTCCCCGGCGACGGCACCGCACAAGGTGATCACCCCTTCGGCCCGCCGCTCCTGCTCCCGCCTTCGCTCCCGGGCTCGCAGCCGTCGCCTCACCAGCGGCACCGCAGCCGCACCCGCGATCAGCGGCAGCACGGACTCCCCCAGCACAGCGAGGACGAGCGCCACCGGCAGGCACAGCCACTCCCGCCGGAGCTTGACCCACGGCAGCACCCGCTCCCATGACCACCTCGGATGGACCTGCACCGGACCGCCTCCCGCGAGCAGCAGTCGCGTGCGCTTGAGCCCCTGGTCCCGCCCGACCGTCAGCCACGCCGCCGCACCCGCGCACACCGCGGCCGCGTACAGCGGCTCACTGGCCATCACCGCGCACCTCCGATCAGCGGCCGCAGCCGCTCCCAGCCCCGCTCGTATGCAAAGGCCTCCGCGCCCCACCGCAGCGCGGGCACGGTCACCACCAGCCCCGCCGCGTCCCGCTCCAGCACATGCACCTCGGCAATACGCCGCTGCCCACCCCGGTCCCGTACGAGATGGATCACCACCGAGAGGGCCGCCGCCAACTGGCTGTGCAGCGCCGCCCGGTCGAGCCCCGCCGCCGTCCCGAGCGCCTCCAGGCGCGCGGGCACATCCGCTGCCGCGTTGGCGTGGACGGTCCCGCAACCGCCCTCGTGCCCGGTGTTGAGCGCGGCCAGCAGCTCGGTCACCTCGGCTCCGCGCACCTCCCCGACGACCAGCCGGTCGGGCCGCATCCGCAGCGCCTGGCGCACCAGGTCCCGCAGCGTCACCCGGCCGGCGCCTTCCTGGTTCGCCGCGCGCGACTCCAGCCGCACCACATGCGGATGCTCGGGTCTGAGCTCCGCCGAGTCCTCGGCCAGGACGATCCGCTCCCGCTCCCCCACAAGCCCCAGCAGACTGGACAGCAAGGTCGTCTTCCCGAAGCTGAGACTAAGACGCCCCTGTAGTGCCACAGTTAGGGCATGAGAACCACCAATTCGCCCGGCGACCAGCGCATTCGAGCGGTCATCTACTGCCGCATCAGCCAGGACCGCACCGGCGCCGGCCTCGGCGTCGACCGGCAGCGCGAGGACTGCGAGGCTCTCGCAGAACGTAACGGCTGGGAAGTCGTCGAGACGTACAGCGACAACGACATCAGCGCCTACTCGGGCAAGAAGCGTCCGGACTACCGGCGCATGCTCGGCGACCTCGAGCAGGGCATGGCCACCGTCGTCATCGCCTGGCACACCGACCGACTGCACCGCTCCCCCACCGAGCTCGAGGAGTACATCGACGTCTCGGAGCGCCGGGGCGTGAACACCCACACGGTGCAGGGCGGGGCAGTCGACCTGTCGACGTCTTCAGGCCGCATGGTGGCGCGCATGCTCGGCGCGGTCGCGCGGCACGAGTCCGAGCACAAGGCGGAGCGTGTGAGCAGGGCCCGGCAGCAGAAAGCGAAGGCCGGCGCCTGGGGCGGCGGCATCCGCCCGTTCGGCTGGGGCGTGCCCACCGGGGAGACGAAGACCAAGGTCGACCGCAAGACCGGTGAGGAGATCGAGGTGCCCGTCCTCGACATGAACCAGCTCGTACCCGAGGAGGCCGCGGCGATCGAGACCGGCACGGACATGATCGTGTCCGGCGGTAGCGTCCGGGGCTGGGTGAAGTGGCTCGCCGACAAGGGGCTCACCACCACCCGCGGCAACCCGATCGCACACCAGGAAGCCCGGGACATGCTGATGCGGGCAAGGAACGCCGGAATCGCGGTCTACCAGGGCCAGGAGATCGGGCGTGGCGCGTGGGAGCCGATCGTGGATGAGGGGCGGTACAGGGCCGTTGTGGCGATCCTGTCGGACCCGTCACGAGTGTCGACGCCCGGGCCGACACCAAAATGGTTCGGATCGCTGATCTACCGATGCGGGTACGAAGGCTGCACCAAGACCGTGAGGTGCACCAAGTCCGGCGGGAGCAGCCTGCCCAGCTACCGGTGCACCCAGCAGCACGGCGGCGGTCGGCGCGCCGACAAGCTCGACCAGTACATCGAGGACCTGATCGTCGAGCGCCTCATGCGGGACGACGCGAACGACCTGCTGCTGCCCGGCCCGAACGATGTGGACGTGGCGGCGCTGCAGCTGGAGAGCGAGCAGATCCGCCGGCGGCTGACCGACCTGGCTGGCCTGTTCGGCGCGGGGCAGATCGACATGGCGCAGTTCACTGAGGGCTCGGACACGGCGCGCGCTCAGCTCGAGGGCGTGACACAGCAGCTGGCCCGTGCGGCAACAAAGGATCCGCTCGTGCCTCTGGTGGGCGCGAAGGACGTGCGCAAGGCATGGAAGGGCATGGGGCTCGACCAGAAGCGCGCGGTGCTGCGGGAGCTCCTGGACGTCACGCTCCGGCCGCCGCGCCGAGGACGGATGCCCGACGGCGGGTACTTCGACTACGAGGCGATCGCGACCCAATGGAAGCGGGGGAACAAGTAGCCGTTTGCGCCGCGACACACGCAGCGTTTCGCAATTGCCGCCAGCGCGGCGTGATTTGGGCATGGCTCTCCTCGCGATCTACGCGTCATCTTCCCCGCTCGGGGGCGTCGAGGAACGGCCGTCCCGCAAGTTACGGACAGCAGGTTCTTGTGAATACTGCGCTCGCGACTCGCGACTCTTCACCTGCTGTTCCTCGAAAACCCGATCGGCTACTTCAAGCAAGTGGCGCGACGGGTCGGGGAGTTCGGGTGGCAGAAAGCCGTTCTCTTTGAAATGAACGAGCGTTTCCACTACTCGGTCTTCGTTCGCCCGGACCATATCGTCGGCGGCCTTCACCTCCCCCAGCTGGCGCTTCGCCTTCGCCAGGTCATGCTCGGTCCGCATGAGGACAGCCCGCGCCTGCGTGCCCAGATCGGCCAACATCAGGGATGAACGTCGGGCTTCTTCTCGCTCGTCTTCCAGGTCTGCACCGGGGCCCGCCTGGCGGTGCGCTAGTTCCTGGGCTAGTGCGCGGTACCTCTCCTCCCTTTCCCTGACCCGGCTGTACTCGTACTGTGCCGCCTGATTAAGCAGGACGAGGCGCTCCACCTCCTCCGCGACTTCATTGAGGGGGGGGAACTGCCCGCGCACGAGCCGGGCCGAGCCGAGTTCGGCCAACTGTTCGTGCAAGCGGCGCGCCATTCGAATAGGTCCCGCCTCCCTGGGCCAGCGGGTGATGAGCGCTTCGCCCGTGAACCACTCAGCGGCCATGTACGGGTCCCACGTCGTTTGGGGCAGCGGGCGCATGGACTCCTCGTGCCCCATAGGAAAGATGAGGGCGATCGGGGGGACACGCAGAGCGGCCGCCATGACGAGCAGTTCCGCCACCCCGATGGACGTTCGGCGGCCGCTCTCGAAGTTGGCGATGACCGACCGCTGTATCGGCAGACCCAAGTCGGTGCACGCGTCTGCGAGCGCCTGCGCACTCATCTTCTGAGCCTTGCGGTAGCGCCGAAGCTCACCAGCGATCACAGCGGCTAGCTCGTCGGGCCACGCTTTCTGTGTCATGGCAGCACAGTACGGCAGGACTTGACACGCAGCAAGACAGAACGAAAGAGTGTGCTGTGTTGACTCAGAAGAATCTGGAGTGAGTCGCCATGACACAATTCACCACGGAGCGGCACGCGATGACACGAGATGAGCTGTTGTCTCTCCCCGCCAGCGTCGACATCGTCACCGCCGGTCGAGCCTTCGGAGTCGGGCGGACCACCGCCTACGCCCTTGCTCGTAGCGGCGACTTCCCCTGCCGGGTCATTCGTGCGGGGCGCTCGTACCGCGCCGTCACCGCCGACCTGCTCCGGGTCCTCCACATCACCCCGGAAAACAGCGATGCCGCCGCAGCGGTAACTGCGACGGCATCGAGCGAGCGCACCACCGAAACCGCGTAGCAGCAGACCAGAGGAAACGCTCATGAACAGCATCCCACAGGCCACCGGCACAGCGCAGATGACCGCCAGCACCGAGGACAGCGCGCAGAAGATCGCCGCCCTCCGCGACATCATCGGCATCGCCGTAGCGGAGGCTGAACTCGTCAGCCACACCGCCCCGACCGCCTGCGGCACGTACATCTGGTGCGCCGAGACCGGCGAGCACGAGACGCACAACTCGGCGTACGCCGAGGTCGCCACCCCGGACGGCTACGGCGACTCCGTCTTGCCCGCGAACATCATGGAGTGCGGCGGCAAGCCGTTCATCGGCTTCCTCGACCTCGACCTCACCCCCGCGCAGACCCGCGAGCGGTGCGCCGAGATCCGCGACCACCTCGACAAGGTGGTCGCGCTCGCCGACCAGCTCGACGGCAAGGCCCCGCTCGATCCTGCCGCCGAGAAGTACAGCGTCACCGCGGCCGGCGCGAACGGCGCCCTGATCAACGCCGAGATCTACCAGTCGGACGACCCTGACCGCCCGCACAGCAAGATCACGGTCTACCCGCAGGCCGCCTGTGACAGCGACCTCGACGTCGCGGGCGCGGACAAGCTGATAGCCGACCTGGAGCAGTTCATCCCGCGCCTACGGGCCATGCGCAACCACCTGGCCACCGTCGAGGCCAACAAGTGAACGGCCACACCAGCCCCACGGCGACGGGGGATGAGATCCCGAGCCGACCGGCCCGGCCCGCCGGCTACTGGGAGCGCATCGACCGCATCGTCGACCAGGCCCCGCCGCTCACCAACCTGCAGCGCGCCCGACTGCGCGGCATCTTCCACCAGCCCACCCAGCGCAAGGAGCAGGCGGCATGAGCAACCACCGCCCGGGCGAGTGGCCCGTGACCACCCCCATCCCCCTCGATGAACCGAGCGAGGACCGGCAGGGCACGGTGGCAGCGGAACGCGCCCGCTTCCACCTCACCCTCGGAAGCATCCGCGCCGACCTCGAAGAGCAGCCGAGCGAGCCCTGCGTACGGGCAGCTGCCCGCCGCTGGCAGCAGGCCATCACGGCCCTCGCCGACGACACCCTGCAGCAGCTCAGGAAGACCGGGTAACGCGGCACCGCGCGCTCGGGCCCGGACCTGTGGTGTGGTGTTCGCGCCGACCGCCGTCGAGGTCTACCCCGGGGGGGAGCCGCAGGTCAGGATCGCCGCGGGCCC
>NZ_JBSFMS010000086.1:0-31961 GCF_053599675.1 Streptomyces sp. NPDC000880
GATGAGACTCGCGGCGACGATGCGCTTGAGGGAGCTCGGAGCTGGTGGAGCGGTTGCGGGGGCGGCCATGGACACCACTTCCGGACAGTTTCACCCCGGCCCTTTCGTGTAGAGCTGACCCGCGGCGGCGACCGCTGCCGAGCTCCGCGCTCGCCGGGCCCGTCAGCAATGCCGTCTCCCGGGTCGCCCGGCTGCACCGTATGGCGGCGGGCAAGCTGCTCAGGGGAGCCGGCCTCTACCCGGGGCAGGAGTTCGTGATGATGCATCTGTGGGACGCGGGTCCGGTGCGCCAGTCTGAACTGATCAAGGCCGTCGAGCTCGCCCCCTCCACCGTGACGAAGATGCTCCAGCGTCTGGAGCAGACCGGACATGTCCGCCGCCGCCCCGACCCGGGCGACCGGCGCGCGGTGCTCGTCGAGGCCACGGCGGAGAGCTGCGCACTGCACTCCGCGGTGGAGACGGCCTGGGCAAATCTGGAGGAGCACACGCTCGCCGGGCTCGACCCGGACGAGCGCCGGGAGCTGACCCGGCTGCTCGGGAAGGTCGAGGAGAACCTCTGCGTCCGGACAGCGGGCTGCACCGGTCAGCGGGACAGTACGTCGAGCACCCGGTCCACCTCGGCGGCCGAGTTGTAGAGATGGAAGGCGGCCCGCAGATTGCTGGCCCGCTCCGAGAGGATGACTCCCGCATCGGCCAGCTCGGGGACCCGGTGGCCGAGCTCCGGCACGGCCACGATGGCGGAATCGCCCGGCACCGGCCGGTGGCCGAGTTCCGTGAGCCCCGCCCGGAACCTACGGGCGAGCGCCGTGTCATGCGCGTACACGGCGTCGATCCCAGTCTCCTCCAGCAGCGCCAGGGACTGTTCGGCTGCGTGGTACGCGAGGTAGGACGGGGGCTCGTCATAGCGGCGGGCCGAGTGCGCGAGCTCCTCGACCGGGCCGTACAGCGTGTCGGTCTCGCCGGCGAAGGGCCCGGCATGCTGGGGCGGCAGTGAGTTCTGCGCCTCCTCCGTCACGGTCAGGAAGGATACACCGCGCGGGCAGAGCAGGAACTTGAACGCCCCCGTGACCGTGAAGTCCCAGGCGCCCGCGTCCAGCGGCAGCCAGCCCGCGGACTGGCTGGCGTCGAGGAGCGTACGGGCCCCGTGCGCCGCCGCCGCGGCCCGCACCGCCGCCAGATCGGCGACCCGGCCGTCGGCGGACTGCACCGAGGAGAAGGCCACCAGCGCGGTGCCCGGCCGTACCGCGTCGGCCAGCGCGTCCAGGGGCGCATAGCGCAGCTTGAGGTCGCCGCGCACGGTGAAGGGCGTGACGACGGAGGCGAACTCGCCCTCAGGGAAGAGGACCTCCGCGCCGGGCGGCAGCGAGGCCGCGATCAGTCCGACATGCACCGAGACCGAGCCGCCTGCGGCGACCCGGTCCTCGGCCACGCCGCTGAGCCGGGCGAAGGACACACGGGCGGCGTTCATCGCGGAGTAGTCCCCCGCGCCGCCGGGCCGCCCGGCGGCCAGTTCCTCGGCGAGCGTCGTCACCGCCTGGACCGCCCGGCGCGGCAGCCTGCCGCAGCTCGCCGTGTTCAGATACGTCGTCCCAGGCGCGAACTCGGCGCCGGCCAGCGTGCGAAGGGTCTCCATGGGATCACCCTCCGACGCTCCGCAGCTGTGGTCAATCACGAAATGCTGCGGGGCACTGTTCAGCTGGGCTCAAGAGTCGGTGTGCCGTCAGGACGCGGTCTGCGGAACCTCGCAGGAACCGTCGGCGTCACAAGCGGCGGCATCGGTGCCGATCGGGGTGATCGCCCGGCCCTGCCAGGCCTGCTCCAGCGCCTGCGTGAAGACCTCGGCGGGCTGGCCGCCGGAGACCCCGTAACGGCGGTCGAGTACGAAGAAGGGCACCCCGGTCGCGCCGAGCTCGGCGGCCTCGCGCTCGTCGGCCCGTACGTCGTCGGCGTACGCCGTCTCGTCGGCGAGGACCTCCCGGGCCTCCTGCTCGTCCAGGCCGGAGTCGACCGCGAGCGTGATCAGCACCTCACGGTCGAAGACGGACCGCTCCTCGGCGAAGTTCGCCCGGTAGGCGAGGTCCAGCAGCTGGTCCTGGCGGCCACGGGCCTTGGCCAGATGCAGCAGCCGGTGGATGTCGAAGGTGTTTCCGTGGTCGCGGCCCTCGGTGCGGTAGCCGAGACCCTCGGAGCGCGCGTTGGAGGCGACGTGCTCCTCCATGGCCCGGGCCTCGTCGAGGGTGCGGCCGTACTTCTTCGCCAGCATCTCGACCACGGAAGCGGTGTCGTGCTTGGCCCGGCTCGGGTCGAGCTCGAAGGAGCGGTGGACCACTTCGATCTCGTCGCGGTGAGCGAAGGCCTCGAGTCCCTTCTCGAAGCGCGCCTTGCCGATGTAGCACCACGGGCAAGCGATGTCGCTCCAGATCTCGACGCGCATCTTCTTCATCACTCCAGGGTCGTACGGTGCGGAGGCCACCTCCGCCAGGGGGTGAACGCGCACCGGGACTGCCCCATTCCGAGGCGGGCGGCACTGTGAGGTGCGGCACGATCGATTGCCGGGCCGCGCAGGCGGCGACCAGCCGATCAACCTCGTCCTGGGTCGGCGTGTGCCCGCCGAGATCAGGAGCCGTCGCGCAGACCCGCCGGCCAGCTCGGGCGGTACTCGATCCGGTCGAAGGTGACCACGCATCCCTCTCCCACCGGTGACTGGGCCATGAACCCGACCAGTGCCGCGCCCGCCTTCTCCTCGTCGCCAAGCGCGAAGATCCGTACAAAGGTCCACCGCTCGCCGTCCGTCGACGCATGGAAGGCGAATGCCTTGCCGGTGCGGCTGATCCGCAGCCAGGCGCTGTCGCCGTCCACCACGAAGGAGTTGGCGTCGTCGGAGTGGCCGCGGGTGACGACCGTGCAGATGGTGGGCTTGTCCGGGGAGAGCTCCAGGCAGAGCTTGGCCCACTCGCGCTCGCCGACGTGCAGATAGAGCACGCCGGCGTCGAAGGCCGCGCTGAAGCCGGCGGTGACGCGCGCGATGAGCTGGAAGTCGCCCTCCGGCGCGCCGAGCAGGCGCGGCGCGTCGGAGACGGGGTCCAGGGCATCGCCCGCGGGCGGCACGAAGAGGTCCTGCCGGGCTCCCGCCCAGCCGGTCAGCGCGCCCTTGTCGTACGACCAGTTGGCATCGGGGCCGTACGGGCGCAGCGGGAAGGGCAGTTCGGGCAGGTCGATCGGGTCGGTCACGTCGCTCAGCTTCCCGGAGTTTCCTGGCGGCCGTCCACCCGACGCGGCAGATCGAGCGGGTTGTCGTCACGCAGCTCGGGCGGCAGCAGCGCCTCGGGCGTCGTCTGATACGTGACCGGGCGCAGCCAGCGCTCGATCGCGGTGGCGCCGACCGAGGTGGAGGTGGAGGTGGTGGCCGGGTAGGGGCCGCCGTGGTTCTGGGCGGGGGCGACGGCGACGCCGGTCGGCCAGCCGCCGACGAGCACGCGGCCTGCGAGCGGGGTGAGTTCGGCGAGCAGTTCGGCGCCCCGGCCGTCGCCGTCGGCCTCGCCGGAGGAGAGGTGCACGGTGGCGGTGAGGTTGCCGGGGAGTCGGCCGAGCACCGCGGTCATCTCGGCGTCCGATTCGTAGCGGGCGACGACGGTGACCGGGCCGAAGCACTCCTCGAGCAGCAGGTCGTGGGACCCTTCGGCGGCCAGCAGCCGTGCCGGTACGGACAGGAAGCCGGCGCTCACGGTGTACTCTCCGCCCGCGCCGGGGGTGATCGGGGCCTCCACCTCGGGCAGTTCGGCCCGTTCCCGTACGCCCTCGACAAAGGCCGAGCGCATCCGGTGGTCGAGCATCACGCCGGGCTCGGTCTCGCTGATCGCGGCCGTCAGGGACTTGAGCAGCCGGTCGCCCGCGTCGCCCGCGGGGGCCAGGACGAGGCCGGGCTTTGTGCAGAACTGCCCCTCTCCCAGGGTCATCGAGCCGGCGAGCCCGGCCCCGAGCTGCTCGGCCCGCTCCCCGGCGGCCGCCTCGGTGACGACGACGGGGTTGAGCGAGCCGAGTTCGCCGTGGAAGGGGATGGGTGCGGGCCGGGCGGCCGCGGCGTCGAAGAGCGCGCGCCCGCCGCGTACCGAGCCGGTGAAGCCGGCGGCCGCGACCAGCGGGTGCCTGACCAGCTCGATGCCCGCATCGAAGCCGTGCACGAGGATCACGACGTCCTCGGTCAGACCGACGCGCTGGGCGGCCCTGCGCAGGACGGACGCACAGAGCTCCGAGGTGCCGGGGTGGTCGGGGTGCGCCTTGACGACCACGGGGCAGCCGGCCGCGAGGGCGCTGGCGGTGTCGCCGCCGGGCACGGAGAAGGCGAGCGGGAAGTTGCTCGCGGCGTATACGGCGACGACGCCAAGAGGGATCTTGTAGCGGCGCAGATCCGGCCAGGGCGGGGTCCTGGAGCCGTCCTCGTGGTCGATGCGGATGTCGAGGAAGGCGCCCTCGTCGACGACCTCGGCGAAGGCGCGCAACTGGGCAGTGGTGCGGGCGAGTTCACCGGTGAGGCGGGTGGGGCCGAGCGCGGTCTCGGCGTCGGCGGCCTCGATGACGTGCTCGCTCGCCTCGTCGAGCAGGTCGGCGGCGGTACGGAGCAGGAGCGCGCGTACACTCCGGTCGGCGAGAGCGGGGCGGGCGGCGTGTGCGGCGCGGACCGCGCTGTCGATCTCCTCGGCCGTGGACTCGACCGCAACCTGCTCACGCGGGTTCCCGGTTCGGGGGTCGACACTCCAGACTGCTGCTGCCACCACGGCTTCCTTCCCGGTCTACTGCCACCCATCAGGTTGTTCGCTATTCTGAACAGCGTTCCTGGTGGTGAATGTGTGGGGACTCTATTTCCGGGCGTTCAGCGCGGTCAAGAAGGGGCGAAGGACAATGTCAACTGCGGATTCCGGTGGAGCACAGGTCAAGTCCGCGGTGCGGACGGTGGAATTGCTCGAATTCTTCGCCGGGCGCCCCGGCATGCACTCTCTCGCCGCGGTCCAGGAGGCCGTCGGCTACCCCAAGTCCAGCCTCTACATGCTGCTGCGCACCCTGGTCGAGCTCGGCTGGGTGGAGACGGATGCGACGGGCACGCGGTACGGCATCGGCGTACGGGCCCTGCTGGTGGGCACCTCTTACATCGACGGCGACGAGGTCGTGGCGGCCGCCCGGCCCACCCTGGACCGGCTCTCCGACGACACCACGGAAACCATCCACCTCGCGCGCCTCGACGGCACCAATGTCGTCTATCTCGCCACCCGCCAGTCGCAGCACTATCTGCGCCCCTTCACCCGCGTCGGCCGCCGGCTGCCCGCGCACTCCACCTCGCTGGGCAAGGCGCTGCTCGCCACCCACAGCGACGAGCAGGTGCGCAAGATGCTGCCTCAGACCATGGCGTCGCTGACCGAGCACACCATCACCGACCGCGAGAAGCTCATCGAGGAACTGCATCTGATCCGCGAGCAGGGCTATGCCGTGGACCGCGAGGAGAACACCCTCGGCCTGCGCTGCTTCGGCATCGCGATTCCGTACCGCACGCCGGCGCGGGACGCGATCAGCTGCTCGGTGCCGGTGGCCAGGCTCACCCCCGCCCATGAGCAGATGATCAAGGACGCACTCTTCGACGCGCGTGACCGTCTCACGCTCGCCACCCGGAGGCTCTGAATGTCCCCGCACGTCACGCTGCGTGAGGTGATCGACAGCGATCTGCCGGACTTCTTCCGGCACACGAGCGACCCCGAGTCGAACCGGATGGCCGCCTTCACCTCCAAGGACCCCACCGACCGGGCCGCTTTCGACGCGCACTGGGCGCGGATCCGCGCCTCGGACACCGTCATACGGACCGTCCTCGCCGACGATGTGGTCGTGGGCCACGCCGCGGTGTACGGACCGCCCGAGGAGCGCGAGGTCATGTACTTCATCGACCGCGTGTACTGGGGCCGGGGCGTCGCCACCGCCGCACTGCGAGCGCTGCTCGAAGTCGTGCCGGAGCGTCCGCTCTTCGCCCGTGCCGCCACCGACAACGCGGGCTCGGTCCGGGTCCTGGAGAAGTGCGGCTTCACGGTCACCGGCAAGGACAGGAGCTTCGCCAACGCCCGCGGGGCGGAGATCGACGAGCTGGTCCTCACCCTCACCGGCTGACCGGTCTCCGCCGCGAGCGGGAGGTGGATCGTCGCAGCGCAGGAGGTGCGGGAGGGCCCCGCCTGCGAGCGTGGGGCATGGCACAGACACCGCTCGCTCCCGCTCCCCCGCTGGGGCACCCCGTATGAAGAAATCGTGAGAAGCGGGGCAGCGGGGAACGTCACCCTCCTGCCCGTACGTCCCCTGTTCGGGATGAACAAGACGATCAGGAACGCCGCGGTCTTCAGTCTGCTTCTGGTGCTCGCCCTGCTGGTGCGGGCGACCTGGGTGCAGGCGTACAAGGCCCAGGCTCTCGCGGACGACAAACACAACCGGCGGAAGATCATCGCGCAGTACGCGCAGCCGCTCGGCGACATCATCGTGGCCGGGTCACCGGTCACCGGCTCGAAAAAGACGCAGGGCAGTGATCTCGCCTACAAACGCACGTACACCGACGGCCCGCTCTACGCGGGGGTCACGGGCTACAGCTCGCAGGCGTACGGCGCGACCCAGCTGGAGGGCATCTACAGCCAAGTCCTCGACGGCACCGACAGCCGGCTGAAGAACCCGATCGACGCGCTCACCGGGAAGCAGCAGAAGCCCGGCGACGTCCTCACCACCATCGACCCGGCGGTGCAGAAGGCGGGCTACACGGCGCTCGGCAACAAAAAGGGCGCGGCCGTCGCCATCGACCCGAAGACCGGGAAGATCCTGGGGGTGGTCAGCACACCCTCGTACGACCCGTCGACGATCAGCGGGGTTACCGACGGCAACGCCTGGAACAAGCTACTGGCGGACAAGGACATGCCGCTGGTCAACCGGGCGCTGAGGCAGCCGCTGCCGCCCGGCTCGACCTTCAAGCTGGTGGTCGCGGCCGCCGCGCTGGAGGACGGTCTCTACAACTCGGTGGACACGAACACAGTCAGCCCCGACCCGTACACCCCGCCCGGCACGACCAGGGCCCTGCAGAACGAGAACACGTCCGCGCCCTGCAAGAACGCGAGCCTCCGCCTCGCGCTCCAGTACTCCTGCAACAACGTCTTCGGCAAGCTGGCGGTCGACCTCGGCCAGGACAAGGTCAAGGCCATGGCGGAGAAGTTCGGCTTCAACAACGACAAGCTCGATGTGCCGGTGCGCGCCACCAAGAGCATCTTCCCGTCCGGGATGGACAAGCCGTCGACGGCCTACAGCGGCATCGGCCAGTTCGACGTCACCGCGACCCCGCTGCAGATGGCCATGGTCTCGGCGGCCATCGCCGACGACGGCGTCATGCAGTCGCCGCACATGGTCTCCAAGGTCGTGGACGCCGCCGGCGACACACTCCAGTCGTACGAGAACGGCACGTCCCGGCGGATCGTCTCCTCGTCCACCGCCGGGCAGCTGCGCAGCGCGATGGTGACGGTGGTGGACAAGGGCACCGGGTCCAACGCGAAGATCAACGGCACCGAGGTGGGCGGCAAGACGGGCACCGCCCAGCACGGGGAGAACAACAGCCAGACGCCGTACGCCTGGTTCACCTCCTACGCCAAGGACGCCCGCACCGGCAAGGAGGTCGCGGTCGCCGTCGTGGTCGAGGACTCGGGCGCGGCCCGCTCGGAGGTCAGCGGCAACGGCCTGGCCGCGCCCATCGCGAAGAAGATGATGACCGCGGCCCTCAAGGGCTGACGACAGCTGTCGGCCGCTGCCCGCTACTCGACGCCGAGGAGCTGTTCGACCGGGTCGATCGCGAAGTAGACCACGAACAGCGCGGCCGTGCCCCACAGCAGCCAGTGCACGTCGCGCGCCTTGCCGAGCACCGTCTTGATGACGACATAGGCGAGGAAGCCGGCACCGATGCCGTTGGTGATGGAGTACGTGAACGGCATGACCACGATCGTCAGGAAGGCCGGGATGGCTATCTCGTACCGCTCCCAGTCGATGTGCCGCACCTGCGCCATCAGCAGGAAGCCGACGGCGACGAGCGCGGGGGCAGCGGCCTGCGCCGGCACGACGGTGGCCAGCGGCGCGAGGAAGAGGGCGAGGCCGAAGAGCGCGCCGGTGACCACGGAGGCGAGTCCAGTGCGGGCGCCCTCGCCGACGCCGGCCGCCGATTCGATGTACGAGGTGTTGGAGGAGGCGGATGCCGCGCCGCCCGCCACAGCGGCGGCGCCGTCGATCAGCAGCACCCGGCCTATGTTGGGGACCTTGCCGTTCTCGTCGAGCAGACCAGCCTCGCTGGAGATGCCGACGACCGTGCCCATGGTGTCGAAGAAGTCGCTCAGGATGAGGGTGAAGACCAGCAGGACAAGCGTGATGACGCCGATCTGCTGGAAGGCGCCGAAGAGGCTGAAGGAGCCGACGAGCCCGAAGTCGGGGGCGGCCACGATGTCGTCGGGCACGGACGGGACGGTCAGGCCCCAGGCGAGCGGGGCGATGTCGGCGATCTCGTTGATGACGATCGCGACGGCGGTCATCGCGACGATGGAGATGAGGATCGCGCCTTTCACCTTGCGGGCCAGCAGCGCGACGGTCAGCAGCACGCCGACACAGAAGACCAGGACGGGCCAGCCGGAGAGCTGACCGCTCGCGCCGAGTTGGACGGGCACGGAACGGTGTCCCCGGGGATGCGGGTGGCGAAGCCCGCGTCGATGAAACCGATGAACGCGATGAACAGGCCGATGCCGACACTGATGGCCTGCTTGAGCGAGGCCGGGATGGCGTGCATGACGGCCTCGCGCAGTCCGCTGACGACCAGCACGCAGATGAGGATCCCCTCGATGACCACCAGGCCCATCGCGTCGGGCCAGCTCATCAGGGGCGCGATCTGGAAGGCGACGACGACGTTGAGGCCGAGTCCGGCGGCGATGGCGAGCGGCAGATTGCCGCCGAGCCCCATGATGGCGGTCATCACGGCGGCCACCAGGGCGGTGGCGGTGACCAGTTGGGGTCCGGAAAGGTGGGCGCCGAACTTGTCCTCGGCGCTGCCGAGGATGATCGGGTTGAGCACGAGGATGTAGGCCATCGTGAAGAACGTGGCGAAGCCGCCACGGATCTCCCGCGCGAAGGTGGAGCCTCGTGCGCTGATGTGGAAGTACCGGTCGACCTGTGCGGACATGGCTCTCCTCGGGGGCAATCCGGCTGGCGGGTAGCTGGATTGTTCCCCCGGGAAGAGCGTTTCAGGTTATGGGGGAGTTACGTCCCGTCCGCCCGGCGCATGATCGTCCGGGCCGTCGGCCCACGGCGTGGACCGGGCCGCTCAACCCGCGTACGGATCGGGGATGTTGCCCCGGCCGGCGAGAAAGGCGAAATCGCAACCGGTGTCGGCTTGGGTGATCGGCTCGCTGTACAGGGCGCCGTAGCCCCGTTCGTACCGCTCGGGCGGCGGCGTCCAGGCCGCCCTGCGCGGAGACCAGCACATGGTCGGCGGTGATGCCGAGCGCCGGGTCGTTGATGGTCCGCTGCATCGTCCGGTAGTCGGGGAAGACCACCGCCGGCCCGGTGTGCTTCAGGAGGCGGGGCTCGGCGGCAATGTGCTTGATGACCGCGCCGTCGGGGCAGAGGTTGCCGCGCAGCACCGCCACGCCGCCCTCCTCCGCGAGGGGGTTGTCGCGCGGGCGGATGACATCGGGGTTGTGGACGCGCGCGTCCACGAGCTGTTCGTGCAGGGCGTCGGTTCCGTAGTGAGCGGGCTGCTGGCCGGGCCGCTGCTGCGGCGTCTGCCGGAGCGCGGATTCGTCGCCGCGGGCATCGCGCTGTTCGGCGCGGCGGTCGCGCTGCGGGCGCTGCCGTACGACGCGGTGGCGCTGGCGTGCAGCGCGGCCATCGGTCTTGGGCTGCCGTGTGTGCTGATCGCCGCGATGACGGCGGTGCAGCGGGAGACCCCGGACGCGGTCCTGGGCCGTACCGCCGCCACCGCCAACACGCTGATCTTCGTACCGAACGCGGTGGCGCTGGCGGCCGGCGCGGGTCTGGTCGCGCTCATTGATGTACGGGTGCTGCTGCCGGTGATCGGCGCGGCGGGGCTGACGACGGCGCTGCTGGGGCTCCGCCCCACACCCCGTGCCTCAATCTCCGCCAGACTTCGTCCGGGGGACCCCCACGGGGCTGAAAGGTTCAGCCCCGTCCGGCTATTGAGGACACGGCCGAGGGCCGTACGGGGGTCTGGGGGCTTTGCCCCAGCCTCGGGAAGGGGCCGGTGGGAGAACAGGCTCGGGCCTTCAGGCCAGCCGGGACACCGCGTCCGCCACCATCGCCAGGTCCACGTCGGACGCCAGCCCCGCGTGGTAGAGCCGCAGTTGGTTCGCGCCGAGCTCCGCGGCCCGCGCGGCGTCGTCCACGAGCGTGCCGGGGCTGCCACCCATCCCGCTGACCACGGTGAAGTTCGCGGCCAGCACAGCACCGTCCACCCGCTGCTCCGCGAACGGTGCGAGCAGCTGCGGATCGCCCGTGCACGGCACGACCACGCCGTCCGCGACGGACAGGATGTGTGCCGGGTCGACGCCCGCGTTCGCCCCGCAGTGGTGCGCGACCGGGTCGGCGTGGAGCAGCACCTGGAAGCCTTGCGGGGCGGCGGCGCGCACCGCGGCGATGGCGGCCTCCTGAAGCGTACGGGCGGTCCGCGTCCGGAAGTCCAGAGTCGCGGCGGCGAGTTCGGCGCCGAGCCGCTTCTCGACCCCGGCGTCGGCGGGCGCGGCGCCCGCCCAGACCGGCTCCAGGGCGCCCCGTACGGCAGCGGCCAGCAGATTCGGCTCCAGCCCCTGTTGTGCGTAGCCGTCGCGGCAGGCGGAGCAGAAGCATAGCGACATCAGATACTGTGCCGCGTCGCCCAGGCCCACGCCCGCGATCTTGTCGTGGGCGTGCAGATGCGCGAGGCCGTACCAGCCGCACGACTCCAGCTCGGTGCCGCGCGAGCCCGGCCGGATCGCTGCCTCGGCCGCGAGATCCGTCAGCAGGGCGCGTACGGCGGGCTGCGCGATGCAGGGCGCCCAGGGATAGCGGTCGCCGTATGCGTTGACGACGGAGGTGTCCGGATACTCGGCGCCGAGGCGGGAGTTGTGGGCGAGGACCACCCAGCTGTGGACCTCGACGCCGGCCTCGGCCAGGGCCGCGGCGGCCTCGCCGTACGCATCGCCCAGGGCCCAGCCCCCGGCCCTGTACGGGCGCAGCTCGCGGCCCGCCCAGCGCTCCTCGTCGACTTCGTAGAGCACGGCGGCGTGCTGCGCGGTGACGATCCGGTGCCGGGGGTGGCGCGGGGTCAGGGCGCGCGTGGAGTGGTAGGCGGCGGCGAGGGTGACCTGCTGGACGCCGAGGTCCGCGATGCGGGCTGCGGCGTCCGGGTCGCCGACGACGTCCCAGGGGTAGAGGAAGGCGGAGGTCTTCACGCGCCGTCCTCCAGCAGGGAGCGGCCGCGCTCGATGAGCGCCGCCAGGGTTTTGATGTGGACGTCGAGGGGTTCACTCAGTGGTGGCCGCACTCCGCCGACGTCGAGGCCGCCGAGGCGTACGCCCGCCTTGACGAGAGAGACCGCGTATCCGCGGCCGAGATTGCGCAGTTCGACCAGCGGCACATAGAAGCCGTCGAGCAGCCGGTTGACGGTCTTGTCGTCGCCGGTCATCAGCGCGCGGTAGAAGGCGAGCGCGATGTCGGGGGCGAAGGCGAACACCGCGGAGGAGTACAGGGTGATGCCGATGCCGCGGTAGGCGAGGCCGGTGAGTTCGGCGGTGGGCAGCCCGTTGAAGTAGAGGAAGTCCTGGCCGGGCAGGTCGCGGCGGACGGCGCCGACGATGCGCTGCATCAGGTCGAGGTCGCCGTAGCCGTCCTTGAGGCCGATAACGCCGTCCACCTGGGCGAGTTCGACGACGGTCTGAGGGGTGAAGACGGCGTTGTCGCGCTGGTAGACGATGACGTCGAGAGAGGTCGCCGCGGCGAGCGCGGTGTAGTGGCGCAGCAGCCCGGCCTGGTCGGCGACGACGAGGTAGGGCGGCATGGCGAGCAGTCCGTCCGCGCCCGCCGCTTCGGCGATCTTCGCGTACTGGACGGCGAGCGCGGTGCCGTAGCCCGCGCCGGCCACGACGGGCACCTCGCCGGCCGTCTCCGCGACGGCGGCGGCGATGCAGTCGCCGAACTCCTCAGGGGTCAGGGCGTGGAACTCGCCCGTGCCGCAGCACGCGAAGACCGCGGCCGCTCCGGAGTCGATGCCGCTCCTCACATGGGCGCGGAAGACATTGAGGTCGAGAGCGCCGTCCGGTCCGTACGCGGTGACGGGGAAGAACAGCGGTCCTTGGACCCGGGTGAGCCGGGCGGCGAGCGGGGCTGAGGTCACGGGCGCTCCCTGGGCCGTGCACCGAGCCTGCGGACCCGTGCACAATTCTGATCGACGTCCATATTTCTGAACGCCGTCACGCTAAGGCAGCCGCATCGCCCGGGTCAAGACGGAAAACCGCAACTCAGGGGCGGATTCGATCCCTCCGCGCCACACTTGACGGTGTCCGGGCCACTTCCTAGCGTGTCCATGAATGTGAATGCCGTCTACGGACCTGAGCATTTCAAGGAGATCCCCCATGCCCGCTCCTCGCACAGTCCTGCTCACCGGCGCCGCAGGCGGCCTCGGCACCCTGATGCGGGGGCTGCTGCCCGCGTACGGCTACGAGCTCCGCCTCTTCGACGCCACCCCCATAGAGGGTGTGCCGGACGCGGTCACCGCGGACCTCGCCGACAAGAGGGCGCTGCGCGAGGCGGTACAGGGCGTCGACGCGATCATCCACCTCGCGGGCATCTCCCTGGAAGCCCCCTTCGAGAAGATCCTCCGGGCGAACATCGAAGGGACCTGCAACCTCTACGAGGCGGCCCGCGAAGAGGGCATCGGCCGGATCGTCTTCGCCTCCAGCAACCACGCGGTCGGGTTCACTCCGCGCCCGCAGGGCGAGGCGCCCTTCCCGCCCGACGCGCTGATCCCCATCGACACCCCGCACCGCCCCGACACGTACTACGGCCTGTCCAAGTGCTTCGGCGAGGACCTGGCGCAGCTCTACTGGGACCTGCACGGCCTGGAGACCGTCTCCGTACGCATCGGCTCCTGCTTCATGGAGCCGATGTCGGTGCGGATGCTGTCGGTCTGGATGAGTCCCGGCGACGGCGCCCGCCTCTTCCACGCCGCGCTCACCGCCAAGGGCGTCGGCCACACCGTCGTCTACGGCTCCTCGGCCAACACCCGTCTGTGGTGGGACCTTTCGACGGCGCGGGCTCTCGGCTACGAGCCGCAGGACGACTCCGAGCAGTACGCCGAGAAGCTCGTCGCGGAACACGGCGAACTCGACCCGGACAACCCCGACCACGCGCATCTGGGCGGCCACTTCACCACCAACCCGCCCCAGTGGCCGTACTGATCGGGCAGGTCCCGGCCAAGCGCTTTGCGGAGGAGCCGGCCGGGCCCGTCTCGCGGGGCGTGAGATGAGTGTCACCGACGACCACTCACGCATGCGCCCGCGATGTGGGAAACAGTAGGAGCAGGGCGCCCCGATCAGAGGCCGAGGTGGAGGCGTCAGACGCCCAGCTGGTGATGGCCCGCTGAAGCGGTACGTACAGATTCGGCAGTGAGCGCATGGCCCGGAACCACCCGCGCAACCGATGAAAAGGGTAAGGGAACGGTAAAGCGGCTTCGCTCGTTACCCCTGGCATGACAGCTATGACCCCCGGCTCGAACATCCCTCTCGCCGTCACCCGCGTGGCGGTGGACGTCACCGCTCCGGTGCGGCTCGACGTATCGGGCCTGCTGCTCACCGCCGACGGCAAGGTGCGCTCCGACGACGATTTCATCTTCTACAACCAGCCGGCGGGCCCCGGCGTCAGCTATCGCTCCGGCGGGGGCAGCGCCCCCGACGCGATCGTGGTGGACACTTCTGCCGTCCCGCCCGGCATCGAGAAGATCGTCGTCACGGCGAGCCCGGACGCCGCGGGACAGACCTTCCAGGGCATCGAGCCGACCGCCACCATCCGCAGCGCCGACGACGGCAGCGCGCTCGCCACCTTCACCCCGCCGCAGCTCGGCGCCGAGACCGCGCTGGTCGTCGTGGAGATCTATCTGCGAAACGGCGCCTGGAAGGCCCGCGCGGTCGGCCAGGGCTATGCGAACGGGCTTGCGGGCATCGCCACGGACTTCGGCGTCTCGGTCGACGAGGAGCCCGCCGCGGCCCCCGCACCGGTAGCGCCGCCGGCGCCGGTCGCGCCTCCCGCCCCGGTCGACCCGCGTCTCGCCGCGCCCGTGCCGCCCGCGCCCCCCGCGCCGCCGGCCGCTCCCGCCCCCGGCGCCGGGAAGATCAACCTGGACAAGGGCCGGGTCAGCCTCCAGAAGAATCAGACCGTCTCGCTGGTCAAGGGCGGCCGCCCGCTGCTCTCCCAGGTCAAGATGGGCCTCGGCTGGGAGCCCGCCTTCCGCGGCAAGGACATCGACCTCGACGCCTCCGTGATTGCGTACGGCCCCAACCGCAACCACCTGGACAGCTGCTACTTCGGCAAGCTGTCGATCCTGAACGGCGCGATCAAGCACTCCGGCGACAATCTGACGGGTGAGGGCGCGGGTGACGACGAAGTGATCGTCGTGGATCTCGGCCGGCTGCCGGCGGAGGCGACGGGCCTGGTCTTCACCGTCAACTCCTTCTCGGGACAGAAGTTCACCGAGGTCGCCAAGGCCTACTGCCGGCTGATCGACGCGGCGACGGGCGAGGAGCTGGTCCGCTTCGATCTGACCGGCGCCGAGCCGCAGACCGGCGTGATGATGGCCAAGCTGATCAAGCAGTTCTCGGGCGAATGGGACATGACCGCCATGGGCGATTTTGTGAAGTCCCGCACCGTACGCGGCATGGTGAAGCCCGCCGCAAAGGCGCTGTGACCGACGCCGCCGGGCCCGCCATCCGCGATGGCGGGCCCGGGGGCCACGGTCCTCAGAGTTTGGCCAGTTTGGAGTATGGACTCAGGATTCTTCCCTGACGCCCGGAGAAGTCGACGAGCACAGCGGCATTGTCGCCCTCGACTGCGATGACTCTTCCGAGTCCGAATTGGTCGTGCGAGACCCGGTCGCCCACTTCGTACTGCTCAATCGGCGGGGCAGCCGCGGCCGGTTTGTTGAAGGGACTGGAGGGCAGGTGGCGCCGGGATCCGGCTGACTTTGTCATTACCTGGAGTATGCGCCCTCGGGCACCCGCCACGCCACGTCGGAGTGGGGGGCTGTGGGCATTGAGTGCGGGCTGATCGCGAAGATGGGTACAAAGCACCGTCGCGGCGGACGCGATCTCAACGCGTGTGACCAGGTCGATCGGTCCTGCCGTCGGCTTCCCCTCGTACACCGGATCCGTCACCGTCCCTCCGAACGGACGGCGAGCCGCATCGCCTCCAGCGTCGTGTCGTCCGGAATGCCGTACGTGCTCGCGTGGTATCGCGCGTCCAGCGCGATGTCCACGTGCCGCAGCTCACGCTCCACCCCGATGAGTGAGGCGGTGTCCCGCGAGATCCGCCCGACTCCACTTTGGTCACACCGGTGCGGGTGATGACGCGGTACGAGAATCCGGCGGCAGCGCCAGGAGTCCCTTGGGGTCGGGGATCCGGCCTTCGGACCAAGGGAACAGCCCGTATCGGTGAGATTGATCTTGGAGCCTGGGCGGCTCATTACGACTCGGTGTCCGGCGTGAGGGCCTCGGCGAAGCTCGCGGGGACCAGGCGTTCACCTCGATCACCGGCGGCGCCTCTCGCCTCGCGGACCTGCACGTGTCGATCGCGGCGCTGCTGGTCGCGCACGGTTGCAAGGTCGGCTACACCCCGGTGATCGGCGGCTCGGACGCGCTGTCGCGGGACCGGCTGGGGCACGTCGACCAGACGTACCTGCGCCTGGCGACCTACCGGGCGGCGAACGCGGCGCTGATCGGGGCTCAGGCGTCGATCCCGCTCGCAGAGGTGTGGGGCTGCGGTCTGGTCGCCCCGGTGGACGGGATGCGGTTCGTGGTGCCGGTGCCGTCGGTGTACGCGCGGCCGAACCCAAAGTACATCGGGCGCCGGGTGACGCGACGTGGCTGAACATGATCAACGACCAGGCGGCCGGGCTGGGAGGGAAGGTCATGGCCGGCACCCCGCGCGACTCCCCGTACGTGCTGGATGTCCTCTACGACCGTGACGGCGGGCGGCGCCCGGAGCTGATCGTCACCGACACCGCTCATACTCGGACATCGTGTTCGGACTGCTGACCCTGGCCGGCTATACGTACGCGCCGCAGCTGGCGGATCTGCCGGACGCCAAGATGTGGCGTGTCGGCACCAAGGCTGGCTACGGGCCGGTTCCAGGACGCCGCCCGCGGCCGGGTGGATCTCACGCGGATCGAGCGGCACTGGGAGGACATCCTGCGGATCATCGGCTCGATCCATACCGGCGCGGTCCGGGCCTACGACGTAATCCGGATGCTGTCCCGGGAGGGTCGGCCCACTCGGCTGGGCGACGCGTTTGCGCACTACGGGCGGATCTCCAGGTCCCTGCACATCCTGCGGCTGGCGGACGAGCCCGGCTACCGGCGCCAGATCAAGGCCCAGGCCAACCTGCAGGAGGGCCGTCACGCGCTGGCGCGGAAGATCTTCGGCAATGAGACGCTGGTTGGCCCAGGGCGATACCGGCGTCTCACGAGCACGGGTTGTCAGTAGTGGCTGTTCATCGCGGCGCGCACTTCGGCCAGGGTGGTATCGGCCACGGCTCTGGCACGCTCGTTTCCGTCCCGCAGCGTCTGGCGCAGATGGGTGCGGTCCTGTGCGTACTCGGTGCGGCGGGCCCGGATCGGCGCCAGATACTCGTTGACGGCGTCGGTCACGGTCCTCTTCAACGCGGCGGCTCCCGCGGAGCCGATGTCGGCTGCCACCTGCTGCGGGGTCTGGTCCTGGCAGAGAGCTGCCAGGAGGAGGAGGGAGGACACCTCGGGGCGGGTGGCCGGGTCGTAGGTGATGTGGCGCTCGGCGTCGGTCTTGGCACCCTTGATCAGCCGTGCGGTCTCGTCGGCGTCGGCGGCCAGCGCTATGGCATTTCCACGGCTCTTGCTCATCTTGGTGCCGTCCGTGCCCAGGAGGAGGGGCGCGCTCGACAGCAGGGCATCAGGCTGGGGGAAGACAGAGGTGCCTTGGCCGTAGCGGTCGTTGAAACGGCGGGCGATGGTGCCGGTGAGTTCGAGGTGGGGGAGCTGGTCCTGGCCGACCGGCACCAAGTTGGCCTTGCAGAAGAGGATGTCGGCGGCCTGGTGTGCCGGGTAGGTGAACATCAGGCCGCTGACGGAGGACTGCCGTGAGTGGGCGATCTCGTCCTTGACCGTGGGATTGCGGTTCAGCTCGGCGACGGAGACGAGGCTCAGGAAGGGAAGCAGCAGCTGGTTGAGGGCGGGAACCGCGCTGTGGGTGAAGATCGTGCTGCGTGCCGGGTCCACGCCGATGGCAAGGTAGTCCAGTACCAGCTCCTCGACATGCCCGGTCAGGTTGTCCGCTACATCGCGATCGGTCAGGACCTGGTAATCCGCGATGATCACGAACATCTCGACCCCGAGGTCCTGCAGACGGACCCGGTTGTGGAGCGTGCCGAAGTAGTGGCCCAGATGCAGCCGTCCGGTCGGGCGGTCGCCGGTCAGCACGCGGAATTGCCCTGGATCCGTATGGATCAGCTTCTCCAGCACCGCGCTGCGGGCCTGCGCGGCAGACATCCCGAGCTTGTCGGCGGGGGAATCGGAGGCAAGGGCGTCGGCGCCCGCGGCCTGGGGGTTGCTGTTCACGAGGTCTCCTGGTGGGTCGGTACCGCCGTCGGACGACACGACCCCTGATCCAGAAAACGCAAAAGGGCCGTTCGTCCGAACGGCCCGGTCATGCATGAGAGGCGGCCGCTCCTACAAGGAGCGCCACCAGCTCAGACACGATGAAAGATGCATGGCCGCATCATAACGTCAGCTGCTGCCGGAACCGGCGAGGATCGTCACCGTGCCATTGCGGCTTGACCCGCTCCGGCAGCCGATCAGCGCATGCTGTCGCCGGGGGCCAGGAGGCTGGTGATCTCCGCGATGGCCCAGGCCCTCGGCTACCACGACAAGACCGCCACACGGCTGGTCACCGAAGCCGGCGGAACCTGGAGCCGATACGCCCCCGGCGACCACCAACGGTGACACGCAGGCACTCACGCCAGGTCCGCTGAAGTTCGCTTGTCCTCAACGTGGACGATGCGCAGTTCGGTGCCATCCCGATGGCGCCTGGAACGTCCGAACAGCCCAACAGCGATCTCCGACTGATCGTGAGGCTCATCAGGGCAGGGGGCCGTAGCCGGGCCCCTGGCTGCCGTGGCCGAGCTCGCCGTCCTCGTGCGCCTGTCCGGCGATTTCGGCGCCGTTCTGGGGGCAGCGAGCGCGCCTGGCGCGGTGGCGAGCGAACCGACGACGCCGGTCGTTCATGCGCGAACACGATCACGGTCGTCGGCGAGTACCAGAACCCGCCGGTGTACGGGGGAACGTACGGCTTCGAGGACGCGATGTCCTCGTTCAAGCACACCACACGGTACGAATGCTGACGCTCCCTCACGGTCGGGCGGCGGACACCTCAGGGTGCCCGCCGCCGCTCATTTGACCGGTGGGCTCAACCGCCCGACCGCGACCGTGCCTTGAAGGCCGCCTTGCGGGCCTCCTTCGCCGCCGCCTTGTCGCGGTGCAGCCTGCCCATCGCCTCCAGCACCTCCGGCGTCGCCGGGTGGTTCACCCGCCAGGCCGCGTCGAAGAAGCCGCTGTGCTGACCGACCAGATCCTCCACCAGGCCCTGGAGTTCCTCCAGTTCGCCCTCCGCGTCCAGCTGGGCCGCAATGGTGTCGATCGCCAGCCAGAAGATCATCGACTCCGGCGGCGCCGGTACGTCCGTCGCACCGCACTCCGCCAGCCAGACCCGCGCCAGGCCGCCCAGTTCCGCGTCGTCGAGGACCGCGCGGACCGCCGGTTCGGCCTGCGGGCCCACCAGGGTCAGCGACTGCTGGCAGTGGAGGCGGCGCAGCGGAGCGCCCGCGTCCGTGCCCCGGGCCGCGGCCAGCAGGTCGCCCGCGGCGTCGGCCGGGGCACGCCGGGCGAGCCACTGTTCGGTCTCGGCCCGGGCCGCCGGTTCCGGGAACTGCGCGAGACCGTCGAGGAGCACGTCCGCGCCCTTGTCCGCGAGATCCCCCACCGCAGGCGCGTTGATCCCCGCCTCCAGCATCCGGGCCCTGATGCCGTACAGACCGAGCGGGGTGAGCCTGACCAATCCGTACCGGGAGACGTCCTCGTCGTCCACCGGCGGCAGGGGCTCCTCGCCCTCCTCGACCATCAACGCCTCGTCCACCGGCCGGTATTCGACCAGGCCGACCGGCTCGAACAGCCGGAACTGGTCGTCCAGCCGCATCATGGCCACCGACACCTGCTCCAGTACGTCGTCGGTGGGCTCTCCCATGTCGTCGGGCACGATCATCGACGCCGCGAGCGCGGGCAGCGGCACCGGCCCCTCGCCCGCGCCGCCCTCCGTGACACTGAGCAGATAAAGATTCCCGAGGACCCCGTCGAGGAACTCCGCCTCGGCGTCCGGGTCCCAGTCCAGCGCCTCGTAGTCGATCTCCCTGTCCTCGCCGATCGCGTCGGCCAGGTCGTCGAGCGACGGCGCGACGGCGTCGGCGTGCACGGCCTCCAAGGCCTCCAGCCAGATGGCGAGGATGTCCCGCGGCCCACCCGAGGTGATCAGCGCGAGGTTCTCGCCCGCCGTGACCATGCCGTGCTCGGCGGCGTCATCGTCCGGTTCCTGGATCTCCACGAGCCCGGTGTCGACTGCCGCGCGCCACGCCTCGCTCGCGTACGCGGGTCCGTCGCCGACGACTCCCAGGCCCAGTTCTTCGGCCGCCGCGGGCAGTTGCTCGTCCACGAGTTCGCCGCCTGCGCCGACCCGTGTGTCCGGCCCCGCCCAGCGGGCGAGCCGGACGGCCCTGGTCAATAGCGGCGTGGCGAGCGCGTCCCGCGCCAGCTCCGCGTCCGGGTGCAGCCGCACCGGCGGCAGGGTGGGGCGGTCTTCGGACATCTGGTGGTTCTCCTCGGGGCGTACGGGTCCGGGCGGCCTGTGGGCGGCCCCCAGCGTAGACGCATTTCACCGGGTTTCGCCGCGCCCGGGCACTACGCACAGGAGAGCGCCCGCGCGCCCTGCGCGTCCCGCGCGCGGGTTCACCGATCCGTCGGCCTCCGTACACCCTCCCACTCTTGACAACTCCCCTGCCCAACCAAGAGATTGACGCGCGTAGAACTATGCGGGGAAATCAAATCCCCGCCTCTCATCCCTCACCCTCCGGAGTTCCTTGATGCCTTCCTCCGTCGCACCGAGAACGGCCGCCGTCGCGGCCGTCGTCGCCGCCGCGCTGGCTGCCGGCCTGCTCGCCGGCTCCGCCGCCTCCGCCGACGCCGCCTCCGCCGCCGGAGTCCGGGTCCATGACATCCAGGGCTCCACCCGGATATCCCCGCTGGCCGGACAGCAGGTGACCGAGGTTCCCGGAATCGTCACGGGCGTACGGACCTACGGCTCCAGGGGCTTCTGGCTCCAGGACCCGGAGGCGGACGCCAACCCCGCCACCAGCGAGGGTGTCTTCGTCTTCACCGGCTCCACCCCGACCGTCGCCGTCGGCGACAAGGTGCTGGTCTCCGGCACGATCACGGAGTACGTCCCGGGCGGCACGTCCTCCGGCAACCAGTCCCTGACGGAGATCACCAAGCCGACCGTCACCGTCGTCTCCTCCGGCAACGAACTCCCCGCGCCCGTCACGATCTCCGCGTGGTCGGTGCCTTCGGCGTACGCCCCGGCCGGCGACGCGGCGGCGGGCAGCAGCATCAACGCCCTCCCCCTCGACCCCCGTAAGTACGCCCTGGACTACTACGAGTCGCTGGAGGGCGGGAACGTACGCATCGGCACCTCCCGCGTCGTCGGCGCCACCGACCCGTTCGCGGAGCTTTGGGTGACGGTGAAGCCGTTCGAGAACCCGAGCCGCCGCGGCGGCGCGGTCTACGGCTCGTACACCGCACAGAACACCGGCCGGCTGCAGATCCAGTCGCTGACGCCGCTCGCCCAGAAGCCCTTCCCCACGGCGAATGTCGGGGATGTGCTGGCCGGGACCACCGAAGGGCCCCTGGACTTCAACCAGTTCGGCGGCTACACGCTCACGGCGCGCACGCTGGGCACGGTCGCCGACCGGGGCCTGAAGCGTGAGTCGACGAGCAAGCAGAGCCGGGGCGAGCTGGCGGTCGCCACGTACAACGTGGAGAACCTCGACCCCTCCGACCCCCAGGCGAAGTTCGACGCGCTCGCGGCCGCCGTGGTGAACAACCTCGCCTCGCCCGACATCCTGGCCCTGGAGGAGATCCAGGACGACAACGGCGCCAGGAACGACGGCACGGTCGCGGCGGGCGAAACGCTGAAGAAGTTCACCGCGGCGATCGCGGCGGGGGGCGGCCCGGCATACGAGTGGCGGACCGTCGACCCCGAGAACAACAAGGACGGCGGCGAGCCCGGCGGCAACATCCGCCAGGCCTTCCTCTTCAACCCGGAGCGGGTCTCCTTCACCGACCGGCCGGGCGGCGACGCCAAGACGGCGACCGGTGTCGTGCGGGAGAAGGGCAGGGCGGCGCTGACGCTCTCCCCCGGCCGGATCGACCCGGCGAACGCAGCCTGGGACAACAGCCGCAAGCCGCTGGCGGGCGAGTTCACCTTCCGCGGCCGCAGTGTCTTCGTGATCGCCAACCACTTCGGCTCGAAGGGCGGCGACGAGGGCCTGACCTCGCACCACCAGCCGCCCCTCCGCTCCTCCGAGACCAAGCGACTCCAGCAGGCGCAGGCGGTCAACGGCTTCGTCAAGGACATCCTGAAGGCCGACCGCCGCGCCGACGTGCTGGTCCTCGGGGACATCAACGACTTCGAGTTCTCGGCGACGACGAAGGCCCTCACCGACGGCGGCGCGCTCTACCCGGCGGTCAAGTCGCTGCCCCGCTCGGAGCGTTACTCGTACGTCTACCAGGGCAACAGCCAGGTTCTGGACCAGATCCTGACCAGCCCGTCGATCGACGACTTCGAGTACGACAGCGTGCACATCAACGCGGAGTTCGCGGACCAGAACAGTGACCACGACCCGCAGGTGCTGCGCTTCCGCCCGTAAGACCCGTCCGGCTACACGCCCGCGCTGAAGCTCAGCGCGGGCGTGTACCGGTTCACGCCGCCGCCGGTCACGCCCGGGAAGCTCTGCACCTTCGCCCACTGCGGGGTTTTCGACCCCACCCCGTCGCCGGGCGCGGCCAGGGCCTCACGATGGGCCTCGGCGCTCTCCCACTCCGCGTAGTTGAGTACGCGTGTCCCGTCGACGCTGATGTGGAAGTGCCCGGAGATCCCGCCCGGGTGCGGGTGCGGCTCGGACGCCAGCGCCTCGAAGACACCGTCCACCCAGGCCCGCTGACGGGCGGGGCCGGGTCCTTCGAACTCCACGTCCACGATGACGACGCAGCCCGGGACGCGCCGGTCGTCGGTGCCCCGGGCGCCGCTGCGGTAGAGCTCGTACGAACGGAGCCCGAGCCGCTCGACGCCGGGCACGGCGGCGTCGATCTCCGCGTTCCGGTCGTCCCGGAAGGTGCGGACGAACTCCTGGTACGCGTCCTCGCCGGTCCACTGCGAGTAGTGCAGCAGCGTGCGTCCGTCCTCGCCCACGTGGACGGTGTACGAGAGCAGTCCGGCATCGGGCCAGTCCCGGCTCTGCCATGCCTTGGCGATGGCGTCGACGACGGCCCGCTGCCGCTCGGGCGTGCCGACGTCCCAGGTGGACACCTTGACGACGCCGACGCCGGTGCGGGTGAAGTCGGGCCGGGAGTCCGGTTGCACGGTAACGCTCATGGCGGTGCCTCCTCGATCGGCGCGCCCCTGCGGTGCGCCGCTGACCACATCGTGATACGTCAACCTTGGTTGAGGTCAACCCGCCCTAAGGAGTACGGGGACGGGCCCAGGCGGTGACGTCCAGCTCGGCCGAGGTGCCGATGTCGAGGAAGAACGGCACGGTCTGCCCCTTCTCCCCGCGGGCGGGCGTGACCACCAGGTACTCCCCCTGCCGGACGGGGTCGAACGAGGTCACCCCGTTCGTCCAGTTCAGCACCGACTCGACGCTCTCGCCTGGCGCCAGCGTGAGGGACTTCGGCCCCTGGTCCCCGATGGAGTCCGTGTAGGCGCCGTGCGTGATCGTCAGCTTCAGCGGGTCGCGGTCCTCGTCGAGAGCGCCGATCTGCGGATAGCCGTCGACGTGATACGGCTCCTGTCCGCAGTTCGTCAGCCGGACGGTGGTGGCCCGCCGTCCCATCGCGGCGTTCACGACACCGGTGATGACGGCGACACCCGAGTCGGGACACGCCATGGGCACGGGTGACGGGGCCGCCGAGGGCAGAGCGCCGTCCGACGCGGGCGGCCCGGGCGTCGCCGAGGGCGGACTCCCGTACGGGGTCGGGACTCCGGTCAGTCTGTCGGCGCGCACCTTCGACCGGGAATCCGGTGATCCGCTCGGGCTGCCCTCCCCTGCGCCGGCCGTCCCCCCTGCGCCTGCACATCCGCTCAGTACCAGCGCGGCCACCGTCGCGAATGCCGCGCTCACCGCCGCACCGTGCCGTCGTGTCATGCCGGGCCCCCTCCGCATGTCGTCCCAGCCGGGGACGATCATGCCAGAGAGGATCCGGCGCGCCGAGGCTCACGGCTGCCCGGTGTGGGCGGGCTGGGTCTGGAAGCCCCAGGCGCAACCGCCACGGACGGCCTCCAGTGTGCGCCGGCGGCCGGCCCCAGCCGGCGCCCGCCAGTGCGGTCGCCTCACTGCCGATATCCCACTATTCAGTATTGCTTACCCCTCACCCGAAGAAGATCTCAGTAGACCTTCACGGTCCGTCGGGCCGAGACTGCCGACATGACTACACCGCACCCCTTCGGCCGGGCGCTCTGCGCGATGATCACCCCCTTCACCGCCACCGGCGGACTGGACCTGGAGGCGGCCGCACGCCATGCCGTCCATCTGGTGGCCGAGGGCTGCGACGGGGTGGTCCTCAGCGGCACCACCGGCGAGTCCCCAACCACGACGGATGCCGAGAAGACCGCGCTGGTCCGGGCGGTGCGCGAGGCGGTCGGCGACGGCGTGCCGGTCGTGGCGGGCACCGGCAGCGCGGACACCCGGCACACGGTCGAAATGGCGCGGGCCGCCGAAGCAGCGGGCGCCGACGGGGTTTTGGTGGTCACCCCGTACTACAGCCGCCCGCCGCAGGCCGCCGTCGAGGCGCACTTCCGCAAGGTCGCCGACGCGGTCGGCGTACCGGTGATGCTGTACGACGTCCCGGGCCGCACGGGCACCCGGATCGAGGTGGAGACGATGCTGCGGCTGGCCGGCCATCCGCGGATCGTGGCCGTGAAGGACTGCGCGTACGACCTGCTCGGGTCCACCAAAGTGATGGCCCGTACCTCGCTGGCCTACTACTCCGGCTGCGAGGAGCTGAATCTGCCGCTGTACGCAGTCGGCGGGGCGGGCTTCGTCAGCACGGTCGCCAATGTGGTCCCGCGGCCGCTGCGTGCGGTGCTCGACGCCTTCGACATGGGTGACACCGCTCAGGCCGCCCGCCTCAACCATCTCGTGCTGCCGCTCACGGAGTTGATGATGACTGCCGGGCTGCCCGGCACGGTGACGGCGAAGGCGCTGCTGGGCGCGGGCGCGGTCCGGGAACCGCTGCAGCCCGCCGGCCGCGAGGCGTCCGACGGGCTGCGCACGGCGTACGAGGAGCTGCTCACAGCTCTCGGCGATGCCTAGGCCCTGTCCGGGCCTAGTTGTGGCTGTGCAGGATGTCGTTGAGGCCGCCCCAGACCGCGTTGTTCGGGCGGGCCTCGACGGCGCCGGTGACCGAGTTGCGACGGAAGAGGATGTTGCTCGCGCCGGAGAGCTCACGGGCCTTGACGATCTGCCCGTCGGGCATGGTGACTCGGGTGCCCGCGGTGACGTACAGACCGGCCTCGACGACGCACTCGTCGCCGAGCGCGATGCCGACGCCCGCCTCCGCGCCGATCAGGCAGCGCTCGCCGATGACGATGCGGACGTTGCCACCCCCGGAGAGGGTACCCATGGTGGAGGCTCCGCCGCCGATGTCCGAGCCGTCGCCGACGACGACGCCCGCGGAGATACGGCCCTCGACCATCGACGTGCCGAGCGTGCCGGCGTTGAAGTTGACGAAGCCCTCGTGCATCACGGTGGTGCCCGCGGCAAGGTGCGCACCGAGCCGGACGCGGTCGGCGTCGGCGATGCGTACGCCCTTGGGCGTGACGTAGTCCGTCATCCGCGGGAACTTGTCGATGCTCGTCACGGCCAGGTGCAGGCCCTCGGCGCGGGCGTTCAGCCGCACGCTCTCCACCTGGTCGACGGCGACCGGGCCGAGCGAGGTCCAGGCGACATTGGCGAGCAGCCCGAAGACGCCGTCCAGGTTCTGGCCGTGTGGCTTGACCAACCGGTGGCTCAGCAGGTGCAGGCGCAGATACGCGTCGTGTGCGTCCAGCGGCTTGTCGTCGAGCGAGGCGATGACCGTGCGGACGGCGACGACCTCGACGCCGCGGCGGGCATCCGGGCCGATGGCCTTGGCGGCCCCTTCACCGAGCAGCTCGACGGCACGCTCGGCGGTCAGCCGCTCGGTCCCGGCAGGCCCGGGCTCGGTGACGAGCTCCGGGGCGGGGAACCAGGTGTCCAGGACGGTGCCATCGGCGGCCAGGGTGGCGAGTCCGGCGGCGACGGCGCCGGTGGTGCGAGTAGCAGTGGTGCTGTCGGGCGAGTCAGTCATGGTGGAACGCTAACCGGCAAGGGCCCGCGGGAGCGAACCAGTCTCAGTTGACGGGCGCGTACGGAGCCTCCCAGCCGCCAGAAACGCGGCTCCCGCGGCTCCCGCGGCCCCGCGAGGACCGGCGCCCCATCCCAGCGGGTTCCCTTTGGGAACGAACGCCGTCGGCGCGGTCGCCGCCGGTCAGACAGCGGCAGGAACGCATCGCCCTCAGCCGATGATCCGCGCCAGCATCTCCCGCGCATACTCCGCCTCGTACTGGGCGTCCGTCAGCAGCACCTGCAGACAGATCCCGTCCATCAGCGCCACCAGCGCCCGCGCCGTGACCGGATCGGTCCGCCGGGCCAGGATCTCGGCGAGCTCCTCGCACCACTCCGCGGCGACCGGCCGCAGCGCGGGCCGCCGCAGGGCCGCCAGATAGAGCTCGTACTCCAGCTCCACGCCCGTACGCTCCCCGGCGAGCCACTCCCCCATCACCCGGGCGAGCTCCTCGGCAAGGTCGGCATCCGGGTCGACGAGCGCGCCGCTCTTGCGGACAGCCGCCGCGAACCCCTCGTTGGCCTGGCGCAACGCGGCGACCAACAGCTCGTCGAGGGAAGCGAAGTGATACGTCGTCGAGCCGAGCGGCACATCGGCCTCGGCTGCCACGGTGCGGTGACTGAGCCCGGCGATCCCGCTGCTGCCGACCACCCGGATCGCCGCGTCGATAATGCGCTGACGCCGCTCGGGGTCGTACCGCCGCGCCATCAGTGGGCACCGCCCATGTTGAGCACCACGACGCCGACGATCACCAGCGCGATGCCCGTAATCCTGACCAGACTGGTCGACTCACCCAGGAAGAACATGCCGATGGCGGCGATCGCGGCCGTGCCGACGCCGGCCCAGATCGCGTATGCGGTGCCCACCGACATGGTCTTGAGTGTCTGGGCCAGCAGCGAGAAGGCGAGCACATAGCCCGCGACGGTGAGCAGCGAGGGCCACAGCCGGGTGAAGCCCTCGCTGTACTTCATGGCCGTCGTCCCGGCCACCTCCGCCGCGATCGCCGCGGCCAGCAGTCCGTATCCCATGCGTACGAGAGTACACAACGTTGCGTACGCACGTACACAAAGGCACCCGGCGCCGGCCCTAGTCGAGCAGGGTCTTCTTCGGCCTCAGCACACAGCGAAACGGCCATGCCCGCCAGTGTGCCTGGCGGGCATGGCCGTTTCGTGGAATCCGGCGGAGCCGGATCCCAGACGGCTCAGACGTTGAAGCCCAGCGCGCGCAGCTGCTCGCGTCCATCGTCCGTGATCTTGTCCGGGCCCCACGGCGGCATCCAGACCCAGTTGATCTTCAGCTCGTTGACGATGCCGTCCGTCGCCGCCTTCGCCTGGTCCTCGATCACATCGGTCAGCGGACAGGCCGCGGACGTCAGCGTCATGTCCAGGGTCGCGACATTGGAGTCGTCGATGTGGATGCCGTAGATCAGGCCGAGGTTGACGACGTCGATGCCCAGCTCGGGGTCGACGACGTCGTACAGCGCCTCGCGGACCTCTTCCTCGGAGGCCGGCTTCAGCGCGGTCCCTGCGTTCTCAGTCATGCCGTCTTCCTCTCGGGGGCCTCACCCAGCGCCTGGGCGGTCGCGTCCTTCCATGCCATCCAGCTCAGCAGCGCGCACTTCACCCGGGCCGGGTACTTGGAGACGCCGGTGAACGCGACCGCGTCCTCCAGCACCTCCTCCATCGCGTCGTCCGGCTCCAGCTGCCCCTTGGACTGCATCAGCTCCAGGAAGGTCGCCTGGATCTTCTGCGCCTCGGCGAGCTCCTTGCCCACCAGCAGCTCGTTCAGCACGGACGCGCTGGCCTGGCTGATGGAGCAGCCCTGGCCCTCGTACGAGATGTCCGCGATCAGCGAGCCTTCGTACCGCACACGCAGGGTGATCTCGTCGCCGCAGGTCGGGTTGACGTGGTGCACCTCGGCATCGCCATCCCGCAAGCCCCGCCCGTGCGGGTGCTTGTAGTGGTCCAGGATGACGTCCTGGTACATCGAATCAAGCTTCACGTCCCAGCCCTTCAGCCGAAGAAGTTCCGTACGTGCTCCAGCCCGTCGATCAGCGCGTCGACCTCCGCGGGCGTGGAGTACAGATAGAACGACGCTCGCGTGGTCGCAGGAATTCCGTACCGCAGGCAGACCGGCCGCGCGCAGTGGTGGCCGACCCGGACCGCGATGCCCTGCTCGTCGAGGACCTGGCCCACGTCGTGCGGGTGGATGTCGCCGAGCGTGAACGAGATCGCGGCGCCGCGCTCCTCGGCCGTGGTGGGGCCGATGATCCGCAGGTCCGGGACCTCAAGCAGCCGCTTCACCGCGTACTCGGTGAGGCTGTGCTCATGCTGGGCGATCTTGTCCATGCCGATCGCGGAGAGGTAGTCCACGGCCGCGCCGAGGCCGACGGCCTGGGCGATCGGGGGCGTACCGGCCTCGAACTTGTGCGGCGCGGGGGCGTACGTCGACGAGTGCATCGACACGGTCTCGATCATCTCGCCGCCGCCGAGGAACGGCGGCAGGTCCTCGAGCAGCTCCTGCCGGCCCCACAGCACGCCGATGCCGGTCGGGCCGCACATCTTGTGGCCGGTGAAGGCCACGAAGTCGGCCTGCAGCGCCTGCACGTCCAGCACCATGTGCGGCGCGGCCTGCGAGGCGTCGATCAGGACCAGCGCGCCGACGTCCTGCGCGCGGCGCACGATCGCCTCGACCGGGTTGACCGTGCCCATGATGTTGGAGACCAGCGTGAAGGAGACGATCTTCGTCTTCTCGGTGATGATCTCTTCGATGTCGGACAGGTCGAGACGGCCGTCGTCGGTGAGGCCGAACCACTTCAGCTTCGCGCCGGTGCGCTGCGAGAGCAGCTGCCACGGCACGATGTTGGAGTGGTGCTCCATCTCCGTGATCACGATTTCGGTCTCGTGGTCCACGCGGTAGGGCTCGTCGGCCCAGCCGAGCATGTTGGCCACGAGGTTGAGCGACTCGGAGGCGTTCTTGGTGAAGATCACCTCGTCGCGGCTCGGTGCGTTGATGAAGGCGGCGACCTTGTCGCGGGCGCCCTCGTACAGCGCCGTGGCCTCCTCGGCGAGCACATGAATGCCGCGGTGGACGTTGGCATTGTGCTGTTCGTAGTACTCGCTCAGCACATCGAGCACCTGGCGTGGCGTCTGTGACGTCGCCGCGTTGTCCAGGTACACGAGCTTCTTCCCGTCATGGATCAAGCGGTCCAGGATCGGGAAGTCCTTGCGGATCGCCTCGGTGTCGAGGAGGCCCGGCAGCTGTGTCACGCGGATACGCCACCCTTCGTGTATGCCTCGTAGCCCTCGGCCTCGAGCTTGTCGGCGAGCTCGGCGCCGCCGGACTCGGCGATGCGGCCGTTCGCGAAGACGTGCACGAAGTCGGGCTTGATGTAGCGCAGGATGCGCGTGTAGTGCGTGATCAGCAGGGTGCCGACCTCGCCGGTCTCGTGGACGCGGTTGACGCCCTCGGAGACCTGCCGCAGGGCGTCGACGTCCAGGCCGGAGTCGGTCTCGTCGAGGATCGCGATCTTCGGCTTGAGGAGCTCCAGCTGAAGGATCTCGTGGCGCTTCTTCTCACCGCCGGAGAAGCCCTCATTGACATTGCGCTCGGCGAAGGCCGGGTCCATCTGGAGCTGCTCCATGGCGGACTTGACCTCCTTCACCCAGGTACGCAGCTTGGGGGCCTCGCCGCGGATCGCGGTGGCGGAGGTGCGCAGGAAGTTGGAGACCGAGACGCCGGGGACCTCGACCGGATACTGCATGGCGAGGAACATGCCGGCGCGAGCGCGCTCGTCGACGGTCATCTCCAGGACGTCCTCGCCGTCCAGGGTCACGGTGCCGCTGGTGATCGTGTACTTGGGGTGGCCCGCAATGGAGTACGCGAGCGTCGACTTGCCGGAGCCGTTGGGGCCCATGATGGCGTGGGTCTCGCCCTGCTTCACGGTCAGGTCGACGCCCTTGAGGATCTCCCGGGGGCCGTTCTCAGCCTCGACGGAGACGTGCAGGTCGCGGATTTCAAGCGTTGCCATGGGTGACTCAGGACTCCTGGGTGACGGAGACGAGCACATCGTCCCCTTCGATCTTTACGGGATATACGGGGACGGGGCGCGTCGCGGGAAGGCCGGACGGCTTACCGGTGCGGAGGTCGAAGCTCGAGCCGTGCAGCCAGCACTCGATCTGGCAGTCCTCCACCTCGCCTTCGGACAGCGAGACATTCGCGTGCGAGCAGATGTCGTAGATCGCGAACACCTCGCCCCCGGTCTTGACGAGCGATATCGGCGTGCCGTCGATTTCCACCCTCTTCGGGGTGTCCTCCTCCAGCTCGCTCAGCGCACAGGCTTTGACGAAGCCCATCAGACGGAAGCCTCCAGCTCGGCGTCGATCTTGGCGAGCAGGCGCTCCTCGACATCGGGCAGGCCGATCTTCTGGACCAGCTCGGCGAAGAAGCCGCGGACCACCAGACGGCGGGCCTCCTCGGCGGGGATGCCGCGGGACTGCAGGTAGAAGAGCTGCTCGTCGTCGAAGCGGCCGGTGGCGGAGGCGTGTCCCGCGCCGACGATCTCACCGGTCTCGATCTCCAGGTTCGGCACTGAGTCGACCCGCGCGCCGTCCGTGAGGACGAGGTTGCGGTTCATCTCGTACGTGTCGGTGCCCTCGGCCTTGGCCTCGATCAGGACGTCGCCGATCCAGACGGCGTGTGCGTCCTGGCCCTGGAGGGCGCCCTTGTAGGCGGCGTTGGAGCGACAGTGCGGGGTGTTGTGGTCGACCAGCAGACGGTGCTCCTGGTGCTGGCCGGCGTCGGTGAAGTACAGACCGAAGAGCTCGGCCTCGCCGCCGGTGCCGGCGTACTGGACGCGCGGGTGGAGGCGTACGACGTCGCCGCCGAAGGTGACCACGATCGACTTGAACGAGGCGTCCCGGCCGACCAGCGCATTGTGCTGGGAGACGTGGACGGCCGTGTCGTCCCAGTCCTGGACGGAGACGACGGTGAGCTTCGCGCCGTCGCCCAGCAGAAAGTCGACATTGCTGGCGAGGACCGCGTCGCCGGTGTGGTCGACGACCACGACGGCCTCTGCGAAGGCGCCGAGCTCGATGATCAGGTGAGCGAAGGCGGTGCCGCCCTCGCCGTGCACGGCGATCCGGACCGGCTCGGTGAGCACGGTCTCCTTGGGCACGGTGACGACAGAGGCCTTCTCGAAGGACGAGTACGCCTGGGCGGCCACCCGGTCCGCCGGGGTACCCGCCCGGCCGATCCGCGCGTCGTCACGGCCCACGGTCTCGACGACGACGCCTTCGGGGGCGTCGAAGTCGACCTTGATGCCGGTGCCGTTCGCGACGGCGGTGCCGTCGTGCAGACCGCGCAGCCGCTCCAGCGGAGTGAAGCGCCACTCCTCCTCGCGGCCGTGCGGGACCGGGAAGTCCGCCACGTCGAAGGACGGGGGCGCACTCATGCGGGTAGCGACGGTCGACTCGGCGGCCACCGCGATCGAACCGGCAGTGGTGGACCCCGCCGGAATGTTCTGAGCCTCAGCCATGGCTGTCGTCTTGCTCTCTTCCTACGTCAGACAGAAAAACAGTCGCTGCTCGGGACGGAAGGCCGTCAGGCTGTACTAGCCGACAGAGCCCTCCATCTGCAGCTCGATCAGCCGGTTGAGCTCCAGCGCGTACTCCATGGGGAGTTCCTTGGCGATCGGCTCGACGAAGCCGCGCACGATCATCGCCATCGCCTCGAACTCGGTCATACCGCGGCTCATCAGGTAGAAGAGCTGGTCCTCGGAGACCTTGGAGACGGTCGCCTCGTGGCCCATGGACACGTCGTCCTCGCGGACGTCGACGTACGGGTAGGTGTCGGACCGCGAGATCGTGTCGACCAGCAGCGCGTCACAGAGCACATTGGACTTCGCGCCCGGCGCGCCCTCGCCGATCTCGATCAGACCGCGGTAGGA
>NZ_JBSFMS010000087.1:0-15643 GCF_053599675.1 Streptomyces sp. NPDC000880
CCAGCGGATACCACCCGCCCATCCCCGGACACCGACCCAAACCGGATAAGAAACCGGTCTGAAGATCACTCTCAAACCACGCCGGTGGATCGAGGCTTAGGGGCACCGACAACGCGGCGGCCGGTGTTCAGCTCGGGCGCGGCACGGCGTACCCACACCGATCCGGCGTCCAGGTCGACGTCGCCCCGTCGCAGCTCGGCCAGTTCCTCCGGGCGCATCGACGCGAAGGCGCCGAGCAGCACCATCAGGCGCCAGCGCAGCCCGATCACGTCGGCCAGGGCGAAGACCTGAGCGACCGTGGCGACAGGACGCTCGTCGGCCTCCTCGCGGCCGGCACCACGGATCCGGCACGGGTTTTTGCGGATCATGTCGTCCTCGACCGCCGTCTCCATGACGGCCTTGAGCAGCCGGTACGACTTGGCGACCGTCGTCGCCCCCGTGGCCTTCAGCCGCTCAGCGCGCCAGGTCCTGACCTTGGACGGGCTGATCACGTTCACGTACAGCTGTCCGAACGTCGGCTCCAGGTGCAGCCGCAGCAGCCTGCGGTACAGCTCGTCCGTGGTGGGCGCGACGCCCCGCTCGTCGATCCACCGCGTGGCGTACTCGCCGAACATCACCTCGCCGGCGGTCGGGTCGATCCAATCACCCCGGGTCTGGTCGGCCTGGACCTGCGCGAGGAAGACCTCGGCGTCGCGCTTCGTCTCGTACGTCTCCGGGGCCGCGCGCAGCGCGCCGTGCGAGCCGGGATAGCGCGCCTGGTACCGCCCGGAGGGCAACTTGCGGACTGCACCGAAGGTGCGGCGAGGCGCCCTCTTCTGCGCGCGTGCCATCAGGCCGCCCTCCTGTACCGGGAGCGGCTGCTACGTACAGGTTCAACGGTGCGTTCTTCCACGTACGCGGCCAGAACGCTCTCCGGGATGCGGACGGGCTTGCCGAGCTTGACGTAGCGGATGCGGCGTTCCGTGATGAGGCGCCGGACGAAGCGGACGCCGGTGCCGAGGCGTTCGGCGGCCTCTTCCACGGTGAGGAGGCGGTCGACTGTGTGTGTCACCTCCTTCGCGGAGCGAGGGGTCTGCGTGGAGGCATGGGGTATCGCCGGCCGGGGCAAGGCGGGGTCCTCTCTGTGCAGGCGTGTGGCACGGCAATGCCGGCCTGCGGGGTCGATCGTTCGGGATGGCGGTTGTGTACGAGCGTCCGCCCTGTGGTTTGCAGCCCAGGGACGGAAGTTGGGCTATGCGTCGCTGCTGGGGCCGTCGTCGGCCGGGTGCTCCCCCGGCGCTGGCCCGTACGTCTCCAGCATGTGGCTGCTGGCGACCTGGGCGATGGCGTTGGACACCATCACGTCGGCCTCCTCCCGGATGTCGGGGTGCTCGGCGAGGTAGGCATCGAGGGCGTCTCTCGCCTTCGAGAAGGCCGCGTTGGCACGCTGCGTCTCGCGGTAGGCGTCGACGACGGAGTCGATGAGCTTCATGGCGCGGGCCTTGGCAGCAAGCTGCGGCGGGCCGACCAGGTTGCGCAAGTCGATGCCGAACACCTCGGCGAATCCGATCGCCTCGTCCACGTTGATGCGGCGCTTGCGGTTCTCGATGCGCCACACCGCGGACGGGTTCATGTCGAAACCGGCCTCGTTCAGGCGGTCGGACAACGAGTTGGTGCTCCAGCCGCGCGCTTCACGTTCCAGCTTGATCCGCACTGCGACGTTCTCCTCACCGCTGATCAACACGCCCTCCTGGGAGTCTTCGTCCACCGCAACCACCTCCTTCCGTTCGTAGCCAGCCACTGCCGTTTGCAAGGACAGGTAAACAGTAACATGCATTCTGCGGTTCGCAGACCTCTTCTGCGAACCGCATTTGATGTGGCATAGTGGTAGTCCCACCACCACAGCGCCAAGGAGCCACGCCCGCAGGACACGAAAAAGCCCCCCGGCGATGCCGGGGGACTCAAGCGCAAACCTCTCAACCGCCATCCCTAGCGATCAACCCGCGTGGCCGGGATTGCCGTCCCATATGGCCCGCAAGCAGAGGAGCTGATCCCCAGTATGACTGATCCGCAGCCGAACACGCCATCCCCTCGGGCCGCCGACGCCGTACCTGCCGCCGACCACCCCATCCACCCCTCCCCACCTGCCGACGGACACATGCCGTGGCCGCCGGTCGCCGTCCCTGGCCAGAAGGCCGTCCACCCGAGTGACGACACGGCATCAGCATCAGCGGACACCTCGGCCGCAGACGAAGACGGAGAACGTCGCGGCGAAGCGGACGAAGCATCTCCCTCCGAAGGCGAACACGTGCTGGCCGACCTCCGGAAGGAGATCAAGCGGTTCGTCGTGATGCCGAGCGAGGAGGCGCTCACGGCGGTCACGCTCTGGGTGGCGGCGACGCATCTGCAGACCGCGTGGCAGCACGCGCCGCGCCTGGCCGTGGTCGGTCCGGCGAAGCGGTGCGGCAAGTCGCGGCTCCTGGACGTGGTGACCGAGACCGTGCACGCCCCGCTGATCACGGTCAACGCCAGCCCGGCGGCGATCTTCAGGTCGATCACGGCGAAGAACCCGCCGACCCTCCTCGTGGACGAGGCCGACACGCTGTTCGGCACTCTCAAGGCGGCCGAACGCAATGAAGACCTGCGCGGGCTGCTCAACGCCGGGCACCAGCGCAACCGCCCCACACTGCGGGTCACCGGCCCGGAACACACGCCGGTCGCCTTCCCCACCTTCGCGATGGCCGCCCTCGCCGGGATCGGCGACCTGCCCGACACGATCATGGACCGGTCCGTGGTCGTCCGCATGCGCCGCAGGGCGTCGCACGAGAGCGTCGCGGCGTTCCGTACCGGCCGGGACACCCCCGCCCTGCACGCGCTGCGCGACCGCCTCACCGCGTGGCTACGCCCGCAGAACGCCACAGCGATGAACATGGAGCCCGTCATGCCGGTCGAGGACCGCGCGGCGGACACCTGGGAGCCGCTGGTCATAGTCGCCGACCTGGCCGGAGGCAGGTGGCCGGACCTGGCCCGCACGACCTGCTCGGCCATGACCGCCCACGAGGCAGGGCAGGACGAGGACGCCGGGCTACGCACCCGCATCCTCGTCGACATCCGCCGCGTCTTCACCGCCGAAGGCGATCCGGCCACCCTGCGCACAGGCCGCCTCATCCAGCAGCTCAACGCAGATTCCGAGGCGCCCTGGGGCGAGTACAGCGCGCAGGGCCTCACCCCGCGCGGCCTGCAACTGCTGCTGAAGGACTACGGCATCAGCTCGGCCAACCACCGCTTCCCCGGCGGCACACAGGCCAAGGGCTTCGCCCGCAACCAATTCCTTGATGCCTGGGCCCGCTACTGCCCCACACCGAGCCCGGCACCCGCCGCCCTCACGGTCGGCCCGTAACCCGTCGCCACTCGTCACACTCGTCCCCGCGCAGGTCGGCACGGGGACGAGTGCGGCACCCGCAACGAGTCGACTCGACATCACCACTTCACCCGTACCTGCCCTGAACAGGCACGCGACGAGTGGTACGAGTCACCACCTCCTCGGCGGCCAACCGCCGCCCCGCCCAGGCCGGTGGCCGCCGCACACACCCTTCCCGGAGTACTCCCGCATGCCCCCAGCCACACCCACCGCGCCGGTTCCCACCCCTGGAAGCGCCGCAATCCGCGCCGGCATCGCCCTGCTCGGCACCATCGGCTTCGCGCTCTCCTACGACGCGCTGCGCCAGATGGCCGTCGCCATCCACGTCCGCGGGCTCCTGACCTACACCTTCCCCCTCGTCATCGACGGCTTCATAGCCATCGGCGTCGGCGCCCTGCTCATCCTGCGTACCGCCCCGCTGCCCTCCCGCCTCTACGTGTGGGCGCTGGTCGGCATCGCCACCGCCACCAGCATCTGGGCCAACGCCCTGCACGCCATCCGCCTCAACCAGCAAGCCCCCGACACAGGACTCCATCTCGACGACCTCACCGTCGGCGCCCTTTCCGCCATCGCCCCGCTTGCCCTGGCCGGAGCCACCCACCTCCACATCCTGATCACCCGGTCCGCAAGCTCCCGCCCCGCACGAACCCCGGCGCACCGAACGGCCGCACCGGTTCCGTACCGGCAGCACTCGTACGGAACCCCGGTGGGCGTTCCGTACCAAGAGACCGGGCAGCTTGACCGGAACGATCTCCCACAGCCCCGTGAGGCCGAGTCCATACCGACCGCACCCGCAGCGGCTCCGGACAACCAGGAGTCCGGAAGCACCGATCCGGACAACGGTAGGCGAATCCTGACGCCCACCGAATCCGTGCAGAACAAGCCCGTGGGCGAGCCTGCCGGCGCAGCTCAGGGACCGGAGGATGGTTCCGTACGGCGTGGCCGGGGTCAGGGCGGACGCCCGCCCATGGCGACGCTGGAGGAACTGGCCGAAGTGATCGCCGCCGCGCACCCGCACCCCGACGCGATCACCCGCGACTCCGCCCGCAACGCCGTGACCGAATCCGGACTCGGCGCCGCAACCAGCCGCCTGGACAAGGCCATCACACTCGTCCGCCGCCCTGCCAAGGCCGACGAACACCCCGACCAGCGCTCCCCCGCCGACCGGGCCTGAACTCATCCGGACAGCCACGGTTCCTTCGCTCCAGCAGGTTGGCGCGGCTGCCGACATAGCGGCAGCCGCGCCACCACCGGCCACCTATCCCAGAACCACGGTCACGCCAAACCGCCGATCCCGACGACCATCACCACCAACACCGACCGCGAACGGAGCTACCCTCGTGCGCAACCCCTTCCGCCCCAAGCACGACCACGCCACAAGCCCCCTCGACCCACAGCAACAGAACAGCGAGCAGGCCGCCACCGCCCAGATAACCTCCCTGCACGGCAAGACCGTTGAGAGCGGGCACGACAACGGCGGAGCGAGCTGGGGCGAAGTCCACATCGCCGGGGGCGATGCGGCCTTCGCGCTCGTGCCCGCCCCAGCGGGGGCGGGCTCCGGCCGTGCCCAGCGGGGCGCGGACCGGGCGGGAGTGGAGGCCGAGCGCGGCCTCCACCAGGACCAAGAACAGGTCCAGGAGCCGCCTGTCGAACCGAGCGAGCCCGACGCCGTCGATGTCGAGCGCCTCGCGCCGACCGTCACCCCCGACGCGTTCGTGCACCACGGCGTCGCCGCCAACGACCTCCCCACGCCTACCGACGACGACACCACCCCCGGCTCCGAACGCCGGCGCCGGTTGAGTGACGTGCTGTACCGGCCGCGCTCCGGGATCAAGCGCGACGTGCAGCTGACGTGCTCGGCCGAACCGGCGGAACGCGACTTCATCGACCGCGCCGCCCGCGAGGCCAAACGCTCCCGCTCCGCCTACCTCATGGACGCCGCCCTCACCATCGCCCACGCCTACCTACCCGACCAGCGCCCAGCCTCAATACCCGCGCTGCCGTCCCCGCAGGCCACCCAAGACCTGATGGTCCTCTTCGGCAGGCTGATACGAGAGGTCCACCGCCTCGGCGCCAACCTCAACCAGATCACCCGCGCCATCCACACCGGCCAACTACCCGACCGCGCGGAACAGGTCCTCGACGAACTGGACGACCTCGCGACGCTCGCCCGGCAGGCGCTGGAGCAGGTCCTGGCGGGAGGTGGTCGCCGTGGTGCCTGACGTCTCCACCGGAGACCGCACCCGCGGCCTCCTCTCCTACCTCTATGGCCCCGGACGCCGCAACGAGCACACGGACCCGCACATCGTCGCCGCCTTCGCCCTGCCGGGCCTCACCGACCCCGGCCGGACCCCTCTTGACCAGCACCAGGCCGCCCTGACGGAGCTGGCCGAGTACCTCGAGCAGCCGGTCCGGCTGCGCGAGCAGCGCACCGGCCGAAAAGTCCCGCAGCACGTGTGGCACTGCCCTGTCCGCACCGCACCCGGCGACCGCTACCTCACCGACGCCGAGTGGGCGGAGGTCGCCCGCCGCATCGTCCACGCCACCGGCATCGCCGAACACGGCGACGACGCCGCCTGCCGCTGGATCGCCGTACGCCACGCGGACGACCACATCCACATCATGGCTACCAGCGTCCGCGAGGACGGCCGCCGCCCGCGCAACAAACGCGACGGGCAGCGAGCCCAGACCGAATGCCGCCGCATCGAAGCCGAACTCGGACTACGCCGCCTCAAATCCGGCGACGGTACAGCACCAAAAACCCCGACCGGGGCAGAGGTGGCCAAGGCCGAACGCCAAGGCCGCAACCAGACCACACGGCAGTGGCTGCGCGAGCACGCCTACGCGGCGGCGGCAGCCGCCACCGACGAGGACGAGTACTTCGCCGTCCTGACCGCGCTCGGCGTCACCGTACGGCAGCGGATCGGCCCCGAGACCGGCGAGAAGACCGGCTACAGCCTCGCCGCACCCGGCGACACCGACGCCAAAGGCGAACCCGTTTTCTACAGCGGATCCGCCCTCGCCCCCGACCTCTCCCTCAGCAGGCTCCGCGAACGCCTCATCCTCACCAACGACGAGTCCACGTCCCAGGCCCGAGCGATGGATCGCGGCAGCAGCAGCAGCGGAGACGCCTGGCGACGGGCCGAGACCGAACTGCGCACCACCTACGCCTTCCTCCACGACGAACCGACAGGAAAGGAAGGGGACGCTCGGGTGCAAGCCCAGGCAGTGGCGTTGGCCGAACTACTCCACAACACCGCAGCCGCAGCCCCGAAGACCCTCCGAGTCGAACTCCACGCGGCGGCCGTCGCATTCGACCGCGCAAAACCGCTCCGCGATCCGCGCCGACCACCAAAGCGCCTACGCGCTACGGCAAGCCGGAAAGGAACTGATCCGCGGCCTCGGCGGGAAAGACGCCGACTTCGTCACCGCACTGCTCTTCACGGCCATCCACCTACTGCGCGCGCTGGACCACTGGCACGCACAGCGCGGACACCAGCAACAGGCGGCAGCAGCCCAGCAGACGCTCGTCCACCTGCAGACCGCCTACCGGCACGCCGCACAACCGACACTCGCCCGACTCGCCGAACGCACCCCCGGCCCCGACGAGGCCCGCCGCCTCGCCACCACTGTCCAAGAAGCCGTCCCCGAACATGCCCAGCGGATCCTCGCCGACCCTGCCTGGCCCGCCCTCGCCACAGCCCTCGCCCAGGCCGAATCCGCAGGCACCCCGCCCCGCCGAGCCCTCACCGACCTGGCCGAGCAACGAGAACTCGACACCGCCGACCACCCCGCCGAGGTCTTGCTCTGGCGCCTCCGCAACGCCACCGCCGATCAGGTCAACGGACGCGTCCGCGCAGCCCAGACCATCAGCACCGTCCGACACGCGCCCGCCAAGCCCACCGCCGGACGCCCTGCAACCGGAACGACAGCCGTACCAGAGCTGGAGACGCGTCGCCGTGCTCGTTGACCTGGTGTCTCGCGAGCGACTACCTGGCCCGCCGCGAACGCTGCTTCCTAGCGGACCGCCCGCCCGCCGTGCCCGTCCTCAGTTGACCTCCCGCACTCTCGCAGCGATCGGCTCGGCGAGCTCGCGGACGCCTCTCGCGGCGTTCTCCGAGATCTCGCCGAGCATGGCGTCGGCGGCCGCGAGGAGGACACGGGCCTCCTCGGGGCGGCCCGCGTCGGCCAGGGCGAGGGTGAGCCGGTAGTGCTCCTCGGCGATGTAGCGGCCGAGGTTGACCTGCTGCCAGTGGCGCAGTGACGCGTCGCCCGGGGTGGCCAGCACGTCGCGCACGGCGGCCAGGCTGTCCACCGCTCGCGACAGCTGGCCCGCCTCCCGCTCCAGGCGGGCCAGGGTGTGCCGGGCCGAGGCCCGGTCCCATGCCGTCTCCTCAAGGGAGGCGTACAGGCGCTGGGCGCGTAGCGCCTGGGGAAGGTCGCCGAGTTCCTCGAAGTCCCGGGCGAGCCCGCTCAGCGGAGCCGTGGCCAGAGTGCGGGGCGCCTCGGGGCGGCGGAGTCTGCTCTGGTCCATGAAGATGTTGTCGAGTTCGCGGATCAGCGTAACCCGCGCGAGGTCCGTCATCCCCTGGTCCCGCGCCAGGTCGGTCCATGTGGAGACCGGCTCGTCCGACGGGTCCGTCCCGAACATCGACTCGTCGAGCGCCCGTGCCCACTGTCGCAACTCGTCCGCGCTTGCACCCGGTTCCGGCATCCCGCCCAGGCCGCAATGCGTGTCGAAGTCCGTTTCCCGGACGTCGAGCAGCAGAGGCAGATCTCCGGTATCCCCACGCAGCCCCACCAGCACGGCCGCGAGCCTCAGTTCGTCCGTCATCGATGACCGTGTCTCGTACCTCAGCAGATGCCTCAGTAGCTCCTGATCCCCCTCGGCGCGGTCGAACTGCGCGGCCCGCAGGGTGATCCGGCGCCGCACCGGGTCCTCGGCGACTTCATGCCATGCCGTGCGGTCGCCCTCCCGCAGCCGGGCGAGATCGGCGCGGCCTGCCGCGAGCACTGGCTCCCACAGCGGGGGACCGGCCGGGCCTATCCGGTCGTACGCGCACCCCTCATCCGCGTTGAGCAGTACGAAGTCCGGCTCGGTGCGCAACAGCGCGGCACGCAGCCTGCCCACCAGCTCGACCGGGGAGCGTTCCGGGAAACCCAGCGCCGCACGGAGCTCGGCCCGCTCCTCGTCGATTCCGTAGTACTCACGGATCTCGTTCTCAGTCTCCGCGGCGCGAGCCAGGATCTTCTCCTCGCCGTCGTCCGGCGACAGACGTGTGTAGCCGCGCCAGCCGGGCAGGCCGATCACGAGCTCCAAGGTCTCGTCGACACTGGAGCCGATGATCCCCGCGGCGCCCTCCGAGTCTGCGTAGAGCACCGAGCCGTCCGCGCACACGAAATACGTACCGCCGGTATCGTCCCCGGCTACCGCCTCCAGCGGCCCGCCCGAGGCGAGGCGGACCTCCTCAACATGGCCGGCGCGGTCCAGGTCGAAGTTGAAGGGGAAAGCGGCCAGTTCGGCCAGGCGGCGGTCTTGCCGCAGCAGCCATAGCGCGTGATCGGTCATGTCACAGAAAGTAACACTGCTCACTGACAACGGACTTGAGGTCTCTGCAGGAGGCCCGCGGAGAGGTGCGCTCATGGCCGACGGCTCGCGCGTTCGACCCAGCGGCGGGTCGTCCATGCCTGCCGGATCGAACTACGCACGGTGATGATTGTGTGGTCGAAGAGAACGTCGATGACTGTCCTGAAAGGGCGCGAGGTTGATGCTGTCGCCACCGTCACCCTGAGTAGCTCCGGCCCCGGGGGAAAGCATCGCCGACCGGCCAGAGCTCGGGCAGGCCAAGGGCGGTGTGAATGGGGGAGGCTGGTGGCCGGCGTTCGACTTGGAGGTCTACCAGCTGTGCGGTCGCCCAGGAAGGCAAGACGGGGGTCGGGAGCGAATTGGGGTCGGGGCTCTGCCAAAGGACGGGGGTGTTCTTTGTCCAGTTCCAAGGCGCTGGGTTGTCGACGGTGAGCACACCGCTGACCCGGCCATGGGCGTGGTCGAAAGTCGATGTCCAGTAGCCGTTGGCCAGTCGGCCGAAGGTCGGCGGGCTGGTGTGGACGTACTCGGCCGAAGCCCCGTACAGCGCGGTCTCAATGTCTCTGTCTTCAGGGAAAGCGGCAGCATGGCCAACCGCCACGATGAACGGCATCGCCAGGTCTCCGTACTTGCTGCCCTTCTTCTTGACCGCTGCGAGCACTCGGTCCGACTCGGCATTGAGCCAGGTCATCGCGGGGTAGATACCAATTGTCCTGGTCCCTGGGTCGCCTCGCTTGCCTGGGCTGCGAGGAATCGCCTCGAAGGAGAGGCACCAGCCGGCCTCCCGCCAGGTGTGTTTGGGCAGTGGCACTTTGCATTCGGACTCCGCGATGACTTGATCGGGGTCCAAGTCGGCAAGCCACTGCGCCAGCCCGCGCTTCAGCCCCTTCTGCGACGGTGTTGCCGACCCCGTTTTGTGAATCGTGTATGACACGAAGAAGTTGGGGCTCGGCACGTTATCGATGGCGTCGATCAGCTGAGGCGGGAGCAGGTCTCCCGTGTCACCCAGGCGCTGGGCAGTCCAGATTGCCTCGACAACGAACTGCTCACCATCGCGGGCGACCAGAAAGTCGGGATTCTTACCACCGGTACCTATCGTGTGCTCGACCTCAACCGTGCAACCGGAGCCGAGCAGCATCTCGTGAAGGTACAGCTCCCATAGCGCGGAGTAGACGTTTGTGTCGGAGTTCCGATCCATCAGCCGACTCCGCACGCTGGGCTGAGCGTGGTCCGGAAAATGCGACCACCACTCGTTAATTACATCCCGAACCTGATCCCAGAACGGACCGGCGACCCTCTCGAAGAACTCACTCTGCGTCTCCGCGGCTCGCTTCGGTGCTGAATCCGTCCGGTTCCGGCTCGTGTACACAACCATGACCGACGATCGTAGAACACCCCTCTGACAACTGCCCTTACCCTTCATGCGCAGCGCCAGCTGAAGGGCACAAACGGAAATCTCCAGACGCTCCCGTGCCGCCGACGCGTCGTGAGCAGAGCCCCGTCCAGTGCCGTATCAGGCAACCTTTGCCGCGTTGGCTTGCGTGGCGTCGTGGGTGGGCTCAACGTAGCCTCTCTTGGTGACGCACTCTCACCGAACGTTCGAGAATCCGCCTGCTCTGCCCCACTATCTCGTTGTGGAGGCGGTGGAACGCGGGCTGGGTAATGCCACGCATGAACCCGAGGCGGCCGTGGCGCTGGTCGGCATGGCGCTGAATGACGACGATCGCGCGTTTATCGAGCACTGCTGTATCGAGGTGGGAACAAGGGCAGCAGCTGGGAGCCAGTTGCTCGGACTCGCCGGCCTGTGCTTGGGACACACGGTTCGCAGATTCGGGCAACTCAGCGAGGAAGCGGTGGCGCTGGCCGAGGCTCTGGCGATTCGCGCCGAGCTGAATCCGTCGGATGTCGATGGTCGAGCCCTCGATGGGCTCGACGACATCCGCTCCTACCTGCACCGCGGTGAAGTCGAGCCGTAGTCGGTCAGGCGACGTTTGCTTGGCGACGATTTCGCGTAGGCGCTTGTCCTGGGCGTGGCACTAGCCCGCGACCGCCGCCTCGCTGCCGCCATCCTGACGTACCTCCATCACGAGGTGCTCAGCTGCCGCGCTGCCCCGTACGGCCAGACGACGTACACGGGAATTCCGGCCGCCTGCGCTTCAAGGACGACGTCCGCGGTGCCGCCTCCCTTGCCCGTGGGCAGTTCGCCGTTCCAGACGGCGACGAGGCGGTCGGCTCGTTCCAAAAGGACGGCATTGGCGGTCTCGTATGCCTGCCGGTTGGCGGTCTCGTGGTCCATGACGAGGACCTCTCCCGCAGCCTCGACCAGGCGGTCGAAGAGGGGCGCGTGGTCGGGTTTGACCTTGTTCCTACGGTAGTCCTTGGACGGGATCACGACGACAAGGCGTCCGCCCACAGCGAGGACGGCTTCGGCGAACAGGGAGTCGGAGCCCCTGGCAATGCAGGAGACACCGACAAGGTCGCCGTCGGCGTACTGCTTCAGCAACTCGTTCAGAGCCTCCTGAACCAGAGGAATACTGGCCTCGGTCAGGTCCATGTGCCCGGTCACCGCGATGGTCGGCACGGTCTCTCTCCTCCGGCGTCAGTTCGACAGCAGATCGCGGATCCTATCGCGGACCTCACGCACGGGCCTGGAGGCACTGTGCCCCACGGTGTACGGGTACAGCTCGCCGAGTTGGTCACGCACCCGGCTCGACCGGGTGGAGCCGGCCGCCTCGACCGCTCGGTGGGCCTCCTCGACGGCGCTGGTCAGGTCGCCTAGGAGGAAATGGCACTCGGCCAGGCCGATGCGGTCGAGCGCGTGGCTGCGGCTGGCCTCCGAACCGCGCTGGGCGAGGGCCTGTCGGATTTCCGTGGCCGCGGCTTCTGCGTGCTGTTGCGGACACTGTCGTGCGAGGTCGAGGAGTCGTCCGCCGGTCACGCCCGCGAGCTCGGCATCGTCGAAGTAGGTGATCCAGTAGGGCTCTTCCCCCTGCTTCGCGGCGGCAAGGCATTCCGCGGCCTGGGCCGTGGCGCGCTGGAAGGCCGCTGCCCGACCCATCGCCGACAGGGCCCACGCCTCGCGGGTGTGGAGCATGGCGCGAACGCGAGGGCCCGCCACATCCCGGGCCCCGTCCTGGGCGAGACGTACGAGTTCGAGGGCGTCGTGCGGCTTGTCGCGGTAGAGCATCTGGCGGGCCATGCCCGCCAGGACGTTGGCGCCGAAGACCCGGTCACCACCGGCATGGGTTGCCCGTAGGGCGAGGAGGTAGTAATTCTGCGCGCGGCGCTGCAGTCCGGAGTCCCAGGCCATCGTGGCAGCCGTGCCCGACAGTTGGGCCATCACTCGGAACAATCGCTGTTCCACCTGGGGTGCCTGGTGCTCGTCAAGGTGGGCAGCGACCTCGCTGAGCTGCCCCAGGACGGCCTTGCGTCGCAGCCCACCACCGTACCGGTGGTCCCACGCGCGAAAGGCGCGAGCGGTGGACTCAAGTTCTTCCGCGTCCCGTACGCCGAGTCGTCCACGTCGACGGCGCGGAGAGGCCGGTGCCGCAGGCTGTAGCCATCTTTCCAGGGGGTCGAGCAAGGCCGCGCCGGAGATGGCAGCCCCGGCGAGTGCGCGGGTGACCGCGCGTCGGTCCATCACGAGATCGCTCCTCGTCAGGTCGGCGGCCAGGTCCACGGTGGCCTCGGGCCGCCAAGGAACCTCATCGGTGCGGGGCCGCTCGCCCGCCGGCTGCTGCCGCGGGCCATCGTCGCGCTGTCGGGTCTCCCAGGAGCGGGCCGCGAGACCGAGTAACTGCCCAGGAATGCGGAGCCCGTCGGAAATCCGGCGGATGACGTCGACGCTGGTGACCTGCTGCTGGCCGCTGATGATGGTAGAGACCTTGCCCGGTGTGAGCCGGCAGGCGGAGGCGATGCGGTTCTGGGACAGGCCGCCGTACTTCTTGATCAGGGCGAACGCGGCGGCGAAGTCGTGCTCCGCCAGGGCTCGGCGGACGTCCTCGCGGTCGAGGATGTCCGGGGCGAGCGGGCCGGGGGTGGTGGCGTCCATGAGGGCCAACTTCCGGTGCGATCTTAGGCGCGATCAAGCCTCTTGCGAAGCCGGGAACGAGTGTATTCCCGCTTCGGTAACACCCGCCGGTCATACCGCGGTTGTCACGATCCGCCGACGCTTGGTGAGTGCCCCAACGGCAGACCGTCACCGTGGTGACCGAAGCCGCAGAGATGCCGGCGGACGGAGAAGAGAGCGATGAACGTGCAGCCGAGACAGTCCGTGCCGGTCCAGCCGGTCTGGGCGTGCAGTCTCCGCCGGCCGGAGCTGTTCGCCGCGGGCCAGGACTGGGACGCCGTCCGCGTCGAGGCAGGCATCGGCATACGAGCGGTCCGGTTCCTCGAAGCCGCCGACGCTTCCGTGGGACCCGTGCTGCACGACCGGGGCAACGGGCAAACCTACTTCCTCACTCCACCCGGTACCGCTCGGAGATGGCAGCAGGAGAGGACACGGGCTCTCGGCCCCGGTTCATGGGTCGTACTGGCTCCTCCGGGCTGGGACGGCTTGCTGCGTTGGGTGAGCGGACCGTACGGCGGACCGGCGTTCACGAAGGGGGAAGACCTCGCGACTGCTCTGGCCGCAGCGGGTCTGCAGGGATCCACCGAGGAGGCCGGCCGATGAGCACGCGTGCGGTCGTCCGCCATCAGCGGTGGACGCTCCAACCCGACCGAGAACCGGACGCCGAGCCGACCAGCTACGCGATGCAGTGCGCGGTGTGCGGCGAGACCTCGCCCACGGACACCGACTACTCGACCCCGCAGGACTGGGTGTTCGCGCACGGTGGCCGTAATCCGTCGCACCACACGTACCGGGAGATCATCACCCGCCCGTGGAGGGCCTGGTGGAAGCCATGACCGGTCGCGTCGCCGCCCAGGTCGCCCGAGTTGCCCGTTACACCGGACCACTGCTGATCGTGCTCGTGTCCGCCTCGTGCGGCTTCGTGATCGGCGTGGCCGCTTCGACCGTACGGATCACGCCCTGATGTGCGTGCGCTTGGCGAAGAGACCCACCGACCGGGGAGCGCCCGACCGGGTCGCCGCCACCCACCGGGCCTGACCGACCCCCGCACCTATCCGTGGAGGACCTATGACCGCAACGAGCACCAGCACCCAGGAACCGCGGATCGGAACAGTCCCGCGGCTCGTGGCCAGCCCGTTCCTCGCCCAGTACCTCCTCGTCCAGCCCGGCCGGGCCGCCGGCGTGCGTATCCCGGAGATCCGCTACGAGGAGCTGTGGGCCGCCAGTGCGGAAGGACGGCCCGTCCCGGCCTGGCTGGCCGACGCGGCGAGGAAGGCGTGGGGCGCCGAGCTGCCCGAGTCGCCGGTGGGCGATGTCGTCCTCGTCCGCGAGCGGTCCCGGTACGGGTACGGCAAGGCGTCCTGGGAGATCAACCTCGGATGTGACTACGACTGCGAATTCTGCTACCTCGGGGAGAAGCGGTTCGAGGGCCTGGACTGGGCGGGCAAGTTGAGGCTGCTCCGGACGCTGCGGGACGCCGGGGTCCTGTGGTTGCAGATCACCGGCGGCGAGGCGTTGATCGACCGCGAGTTCGGCGCGGCATACGAGTACGCCCACCAGCTCGGGATGATGGTCCAGGTGTCGTCGAACGGCTCCTCGCTGCGGAAGCAGCCGATCCGGCACCTGTTCGCCCGCCACCGGCCGTACCGGCTGACCCTGAGCGTCTACGGCGCGACCACCGAGACGTACGACAAGGTCACGCGGAACCACGGTGCGTTCGGCCGGTTCCTGAAGGGACTGGATGCCGCCCGGGAGGACAGGCTGCCTGTCCGGCTGAATGTGATCGTCTCGGACGACAACGCGCACGAGGTCGACGCGATGGTGCGTCTCGCGGAGTCGTACGGCTTCCCGCACCAGGTCTTCACGAACATGTCGCCCACGATCGACGGCGAGGCGAACCCGCTGGCCACGCAGGCGGAGAGCCACATCAAGGCCCGTCGCGTCTTCACCGGCTGCAACGCGGGCCACACGTTCTTCCACGTCAACCCGCACGGCATCGCGTCGATCTGCAAGGTCGGCCGCGACCTGAGCGTGAACCTCATCACCGAGGGCGTCGAAGCCCTCCCCAGACTCGGCGCGATCGCCGAGTCCCTACAGCTCCGCACCGGTGGATGCTCCGGCTGCACGAAGGTCGACACGTGCCGCACGTGTCGGCCGCTGGCCAGGCTCTACCAGGAGGCGGGGGACCTACGAGAACTCTACTGCCAGCATGGAGGCTACGGATCATGACTCCTCCCACCACAACCCTTGCTCCACCGCGCGAGCCGGTGATGCTCACCATCGGACGGCGTCCGGCGGACGGCCCGACCGGCGTCCTGCTGGTGCCGCTGACCGCCGCGTCGATCAAGGACGACGAGATCCAGATCATCGCCGACCTGGACGAGGCCGCCGAGGGCGCCGAGTGCAGTTGCTCGGCCGGTGACGACCAGCCGTACTAGATCCGGCAAAGACGGCGCCCGCGCCGCCCGCTCGTTCTCCCCTACTGCTGCCCCTAGTGCCGCCCCGGCCGTACCCTTCCGCGACCTCGACGAAGTCCGGGCCGACCTGGAAACGAAGCGTCTGCTCGACGGTGGCCTGGGTCAGCGAC
>NZ_JBSFMS010000087.1:15653-31507 GCF_053599675.1 Streptomyces sp. NPDC000880
CCCGCCACGACCCCCCATACGCCCCCCCACCGCCCCCCCCCGGCCCACCCCTGGCCGGGGCGGCACTCTCTGTACCCGAGCATCCGAGGAACCGCGCGTGTCCATGTCCCGCATCCCCTTCGAGCAGCTCCCCGCCGACGTCCGCCGGGCAATCACGGACAAGACAGGCTCCGTGCACAAGGCGCTGACCGCGCAGGGCGGCATGAACTCCAGCATCGCCACCGTGCTGGAGACCGAGAGCGGCAGCGTCTTCGTGAAGGGCATCCCCGCCGACCATCCCCAGGTCGGTGCGCAGCGCCGTGAGGCGGCGGTCGCCCCTCACCTGCCGGCATCCTGCCCACGCCTGTACTGGCACCTAGAACTCGACGGCTGGAGCCTCCTCGGCTACGAAGTGGTCGACGGACGCCACGCCGACTACGCGCCCGGCTCGCCCGACCTGCCGCTTGTGGAAGCCGCGCTCACCGAGCTGCAAGGGATCACGGCCCCGACCGACATCGAGATCAAGGACGCCGTGGACCGGTGGGCGGACTACGCCCCGCCGGGGACGCTGCAGTACTTCAGCGGCGACGAGCTCCTGCACACCGACTTCGCACCGGACAACGTCCTGATCGTCGGCGCTCGGGCCCGGATCGTCGACTGGGCCTGGCCGACGCGGGGCGCGGCCTGGATCGACCCGGGTGCCCTGGCACTGCGGCTCATGGACGCCGGGCACCCGGTAGAGGCTGCGGTCGCGTTCGCTGGGCGTTTCCCGTCGTGGCGCGACGCCGAGCCGGAAGCGCTCGCGGCGTTCGGCGCGGCCACGGCAGCGCTGTGGCGGGAGATCGCCGAGGTGGACGGGACGGCGTGGAAACTGGGGATGGGGGAACAGGCGGAGACACTCGCGCACGTCCTATGCGGAGGGTTGTAGTCGCTCTCCATCTCACGACCCGACTGCGTGCCGCACCGAAGGAGTTCAGGTGGCCGACCTGACGCCCAGCCAGCGCATGCGAAACTTCGGCGTCGTCCAGCACAGCGCCGACATCCTCAGCCAACCGGCCCGCGCCTTCGACCTGCCAGGCCAGCGGGACGAGGCCGAGCGCGTCACAGACGAACTGCTCGCCGCCATGGAACGCATCGGCCAGGCCCATGCCCTTCGCCCGCCTCATCCACCACGACCCGACTGCGTGCCGTACCGAGTGACCGCAGCGGATCCGAGCCCGCAGTGAAAGCGCAGTAGGCGGACCCGGTCTGGGCCGAGCACGTCTTCGGCGTCGCATAGTTGCTTGGTGAGCGCGTCGGCGGTACGACCTTGTGGCATCGAGTATGTGGTGGCGGCTTCGCGACTGAGCCAGGTCGCGATGTCGTTGCGGGCGCGGTTGCGCATCGAGGGGGATGGGTCGGCGACGAGTTCGAGGTCGATGAGCAGTCGAGTCCAGGTGTCCCGTTCGTGCAGCAACCGGTAGGCAGCCACACGGATGTGGTGAGGGTTACTCACGGCAAGGAGTTCCCTGAGGCGTGGTAGATCGAGGCGGGATGCCCAGGGGCGCAGCCCGATGGTGACCTGCCGGGTGACCGCGCCGGACGGGTCGGTGAGCATGGCGGAGAGGGTGTCCGGGTCGGCTGCGCCCAAGCGTCGCAGTGCGCGCACGGCCTCTGCTCGTCCGCGGGGCTGCGGGTGATCGAGCCAAGGCGAGATGAGGCCGACGTGGTCAGCGGTCCCGGTCTCAGCAAGGCCGGCGATGGCCCCTGGCTCGGGGCGGGACGTCGTGACGAGGCGCCGATATTGCTCCACCGGGTCGGACCCGGCGCGGCGCAGCGCGGCCTGGGCGACTGCCCGCACGATCGGGTTGCGGTCGGCAAGTGCGGCGGTTGCGGGGGTGATGTCACCTCCTTGGGCCAGCCTGTGCACCGCCTCTGCGCGGACCATCGCGGTGCCGCTGGACAGCAAGGGACGGACGAGATCAACGGCTCCGGCCGCGGCGGCAGCCTGCACGGCAGCTTCGGCGCACCGGATCCGGGTCAGCAGATCGCCGTCGTGTTCAGCGGCGTGGAGCATCTGCGCCAGGTCGAGTCGGCCGGCGGCGAGCGCGGTCAGGTGTGCGGCGCGGCGGGTGCGCCAGTCCGGGGCCGCAAGGGCGGCAGTCAGCAACTGGGCCGGACCTTCCCGGAACACGGTTTCGATGCGGTCGGCCAGCCAGCGGCCCTCACGCCGTTCCCTCAGGGCCAAGGCGACCCCCGCGACCGCGACCAGCGCCGTAGCAGAGGGCTCGGCGAGGGGGCGCTCGAGCGCCGCCCGGGCACGGTCACGGACCTGCGGGACCCAGTCCGATGCCCGCAGCGCCAGGGCAGGTACGAGGGTGTCGTTGTGTTCGGCCAGATACATAACGGCGGCTTCACGGACGTGGCCGTCGGAGTGGAACGCAGCAAGCGCGAGCCCCAGAGGGGAAAGCTCGCCATGCAGCAGCCGCTGTACCGCGACCGCTGACCAACGCGGAGCCCGCAACCACGCACGGCGTGTCGCCTCATCGAGCATGAGCCACAAACGGGGGGATGCCCGCTGCAGGAGATGTCCCGTTCCAACCAGCAACTCCGGAGCACCGTCGCGGTCAACAGCGATGAGCAACCCGGCCAGTTCATCGGCATTGCGGCCCATCTGGGACTCGACAGCGGCTGCGGCATCGCGGAGTTGCTGCACGGTTGGCCGGACGGGCAGGTGGTCGTCGAGCACGTACGGTGGGACGCCGAGAACGTCGGCTCGGGCACGGAGTCGCCGCATCAGCTTCTGTCCAAGAATGCTGCTCAGGCACGCCCCCTACGGTTCAGCAGACTGGCCGCTCATGCGGCCGAGACTCGAGGATCCTCGCAGCCCACCCGTTGCGCGAGCGATTTTAGGGTGGCAGCAGTGTCAGGCTTGGGAGGCCGCTCGCCTCTCTGCCATTACAGTAACGTTGCCGAGAAGACCTCAATGAGTTGATAACCATCAACTCAAATGAGTGTGACGGAAGTTGATCGCCCTGGCATTCCTCCCCGGATGGGCCACAGCCGTCGCGCCAGTTCGTCCAGGATGAGCCGGTGGTGCCTGGTTACCGGGCGCGGCAGGTGTCGCATGAGCTGGAACGCCCTGCGGTGCAGCTCCTCCTGGCCCGCCACAACTACCCGCCGGACCAGGAAGTCGAGGCGATCAACCTGGTCCTGAAGCAGATGGAGCACTTCGCCAACGAGTGGTCCCAGGACGGCACCGCTGCGGGATGACCGCCCGCACGTACCCCGCCCGTCTCCCGGGGCCCGCCCCCACCGGGGTGGGCCCGGCGGGTATCCCCCTGCGCCCTCGTCCCGCGTCACCGGTCCCCGGCACTTCCACGCGGGCCCGGCTTCAGAGTGGCACATCAGGAGGTGCGCCGGTTCGATAGCGGCCGTCTGCGGCCGAACTCCCGCACTCCGATGCTCGCCTGCGCCCCACATGCGCCCTGTGTACGCGTCTGGTTCGCCACGTACGTTTCACCCGCGTCTGCCATTCCGCGTCAGTCATGGGGGGAACGGGTTGAAGCCAGCCGGGGATGTCCTGAGGGATCTCGTTCAGCTGTCCAGCGTCTCGGTCGATTCGGGCCCTGGACTGGTCGGCCGTGTAGAAGCTGTCGCCGAAGCTGATGACAAGGCGCGCGAGGAGAAGCAGGAGCAGGAGGACAAGAAGAAGAGCGACGACGAGGAGAAGCTCCGCCGGAAGCCAGTCCTCGCGTCGATACCGGAGAAGGAGCTGGCGCGACGCGTCCAGTTGGCGCCCTGGGAGCTGCTGCATGCTCTCGGCAGCTCCATGGCGCTCTCCCGCAGGGGCGCCGGGCGTGGCCTTGCCGAGCACTGGGGCTGCCTCAAGTACAACCAGGCCTTGACCGGCAATCTTGATTCTTTCCTCGCCCTGTCCGCCGAAGGCCGGGACACAGCGGACTACTACAAAGCGCTCCAGTCGAGTGAGCTTGGTGTCGGCTTCGGCCTTGTGCTCGCCGAGCGACTTCTTGGGCGTCGCTACCCGGACTACTCCGTATCGATCGTTCCTGCGGACACTGCGCTCCGTGCGGGATGGGCTCTCACCAGCAGAGACAAAGGCCACCGCGTCGGCTACCGCTACCGTCCACAGTTCTTCGCTGAGATATGGAAGCCCGGCGAAACGTCGCAGGTCATCCCGATCGCGTGCAAGGGCAACCACAGCAATGCCGCCGCCTCCCACGACCAGCTCGTATCAGCATCCACGCATGTGGAAGCTGTTCACATCGGTGCCTGGAACGAGACTCCTGCCCTGATCTTCAGCACCGAGCTCCCCATCGACGGCATGCTCACCGTGCACGCCCTGCAGGCCCCTGGAAACGGCGGCTGGCTCCGCACCAAGGCGGACTCCCCCGGCACCGGCCTGAACCACCAAGTCCAAGAAGAGAACATCTTCCCGGGCATCCAACCGCCTGCCAAGGGCGACGAGACTCCGGACAAAGAGCCCGGCTACCACGTCCAACACGACCACTACCGGTGGTTCCAGCAAGTCCTCGCCCGTACTGCCGCCGCCGGACTCGGCGCATTTGCCGGCGACGGGGACACCGCCGCCGAGTACCTTACGAAGCGCCAGGGACGCGACCGCTTCACCGGCTTCGCGCATGCAGCGGTGGGCAGTGTGCGCGATGCCGACCACGAGCTCTTGGGCAAGCAGTTCGTCGGCACCGATCACGTCTTCCGTCTGAACAGGACCCGAGTCGAGGCGTTCTCCGGAGTGGCGGAAGATCTCTTCGCCCACTTGGTGAAGGGGCAGGTCGAGCAGTACCGAAGCGACGCCTATGCCCGACGGGCGAGCCTGCCCCGCGTCGGCTGGGACGAGAACTGGGGCGGCCCGGTATCGATCCGCCAAGATGGCTCGGTGCTGGCGATTCGCCTGCTCCCCTCGAGAAGTGAGTGACCCTCCCCCACGCGAATAGCTCCAAGCACCGCGCAGAACGATAGGCGGGCGACCGAGGGGATGGCCTGAGGGTTGCAGTTTGGGTTGCATTCACCCCCGTTCAGCCTGGTGCGGGCGGCCGCGATCGAACCTATGCGCCGCAGGTCAGGACGCTGGCGGGCCACCCTGTACACCCGGACGAACAGTTGGAAAGCGTGTGGGGGCCACCCCTCACGAGTTCGAATCTCGTATCCTCCGCCGTTGCTCCCACCGTGCAATACGTCTGCGGCCTGCTCACAGGTGGGCGTCCAGGAACTCGCCGAGCGCTGTCCTGGACATCGGACCGCTCCTGTCCGCCATCGGCTCGCCCCGATCGATCAGCACGAAGGAGGGCGCGCCGGTGACGCCGTACCGCCGTACGGGGCGGGGGCACCTTGTGATGTCGGCCCGCATGACGATCAGTCGGCCCTCGTAGGCGTCGGCGACCTCCCGCACCAGGGGATCCATTTCCTTGCATGCTGGCGCGGCCTTGGGCCACACCCCGTGGAAGTACGCGAGCACCGGCACGTCCGCCCTCGCCAGGATGAACTCGAACTCGGCGTCCTCATGGGGTTGTTGGACCCTGTTTGCCATCGGCACTCCTTGACGCTCCACTCGGTGCGAGGCAGTGGGTGCCTCCTTGTGTCTCCCGACCGCGACGGCCGTACCGCCCGTCAGTGGGCCCTGCGCGCTCGGGCGGCCTTGCGGGCCTCCGCCATCGTGCGCGCCTCCGCGGCCTTGCGGGATTCCTTCGGCGGGCGGCCCGCGCGGGTACCCAGACCCCGGAACGCCGCGTTGCCGGTCTTCGCCCCGTCCTGCACCGGCGGGCGCTTCGCGCCTGTGATGCTGGTCAGCCTCTCCTCGCCGGAGCGAATCTGAGCGACCGTGGGCCGGATCCCGGCGTCCGACATCATCCGGTTCACGTCCCGGCGCTGGCCGGGCGTGACCAGCGTGACTACGCTTCCGGACTCCCCGGCACGCGCGGTGCGCCCGCCGCGGTGGAGGTAGTCCTTGGGGTCGGAGGGCGGATCCACGTTGACGACGAGGTCCAGGTGCTCGACGTGGATGCCACGGGCAGCGACGTTGGTGGCCACCAGCACCGTGATCTCGCCGTCCTTGAACTGGGCCAGCGTGTGCGTGCGCTGCGGCTGCGACTTCCCGCTGTGCAGAGCACCCGCCTGTATGCCGCTGCTCCGCAAGTGGCGGGTGAACTGGTCCACACCGTGCTTGGTTCCCAGGAACATCAGCACCCGCCCGTCCCGAGCCGCGATCTCGGTGGCTGTCGCGTACTTGTCGGCGGGATGGACGTTCAGTACGTGGTGGTCCATCGTCGCGATCAAGCTCTCCGCCCGATCGACCGCGGCGAACACCGGCTCACTCAGATATTGCCTGACCAGTTGATCGACGTTGCGGTCGAGCGTCGCGGAGAACAGCATCCGCTGCCCGCCGGGGGGCGTCCGGTCCAGGGTCTCCGAGACCTGCGGCAGGAAACCCATGTCGCACATCTGGTCCGCCTCGTCCAGCACCGCGATCCGCACCCGGTCCAGGTGACAGTCCCGCCGGGCGACGAGATCGGCCAGCCGTCCCGGCGTCGCCACCACGACCTCGGCACCCGCCCGGAGCGCCGCCACCTGCCGGCCGATCGCCAGCCCGCCGACCACAGTCACCGAGCGTAGCCCGAGCGCCTCCGCGTAGGGAGCCAGTGCCTCGCTCACCTGCTGCGCGAGTTCCCTTGTCGGCACCAGGACCAGCGCGAGAGGGCGCTTCGGTTCGGCGCGCCGGCCCGCCGTACGTGCGAGGAGCGCAAGCCCGAAGGCGAGGGTCTTTCCCGAGCCGGTCCGCGCGCGGCCGAGGACATCCCGGCCGGCCAGCGCGCTCGGCAGGGTGGCCGCCTGGATCGGGAATGGCTCCCGTACCCCGAGCCCCGCCAGCACCCCCATCAGCTCGACCGGCATTTCCAGCTCCGCGAAGGAGCCGGCCGGCGGGAGGCCGGGCGCCCGTGTCCCCGGCACCGAGAGCTCGCCCCGCGGGGCCCTCCCCTGGTCGGACCTACCGGGTCCGGAGCGACCGGAGGCCGACTGCTTCGCCTTCATTGGGGGTTCCTCGTTTCGGCGCCCTGAACGGACCTGGGCCCGTACCTTGTCCGGCACGGGCCCAGGCTCTCTGCAAGCGTGACCCAACCTTACCAGCGCGGGCCTCGCGCCAGCCGTTCCGCCGCCCGGCCGGGCACCCGCCCCGGGGATCGTCACGCGCTGAAGGCCGGTAAGCCCCTCGACATCCGGGATGCTCTTGCCGAGCGGTACAAGGGTTCCTGCCGTGGCCGGGCGCTGGACGCGATTGCCCCGCGGCTGGAGACCATGGCGGGCACGGTCGGGGCGCGGGCGATCGGGGAGTTCGGGATCGATGTCTCACGCTTGCACTGATACATGACCAGCATGTCCGTGCACGGCGCATACTCGGCCGAAGGCCAGGACGCCGATTTACGAGCGAGAGCCTGATGGGCCCCCGCTGACGTCCCTCGACGTCGCCGCGCCCGTCCCCCACCGATGAATCCGTAGATCACTTCACATCATTCCGGGAGAACCTATGACCGTGAGCAAGAACATCAACAACCCTGTGGGCATGGGCGGCGGCCAGCGCAAGAGGCTGTCCCGCGCCGAACGGCAGAATAATGGCCCGCACCGCAACCTCGACCGCAAGGGCGCCGCCGACCGGAAGGCGGAGCTGGTGCGCAAGATCCGTGAGAAGGCAGGCGCAGCCGAGGGCGCCGGGCAGACGGGCGACGACATCGCACAGAGCTGACGCATCACTGTCGCAGGGCGGCACCGCACGGGGCAGGGCCAGGGCCGCGACGCACAGTCCGGGCCCCGCTGCCGTACCGGGGGTCTGCGGCCGTACCGAACGTGGCCGCTCCCGCTCAGCTCTCGGCCGACCACCAGCGTCTCAGCTGACCACCCGGGGATGGGTGCCACTACGTGCCAGTTCCCAAGCTCAGAGCGCGAGTTCGATTCTCGTCACCCGCTCCACACAAAAGCCCCAGGCCAACGGTCCGGGGCTTTGTTGTTTGGCCGCATGTCGTCACGGGCCGGCCGAGCACCTCGCGCCGGTTCCACACTCACGTCGCTTGCCGGAGCCGGCCTCCTCCTACCCGCAGGCCACGCATACGTCTCAAAGCAGGAGGCTCATCGTGAGTTCCTACGGGATAATCAAGGCATGGCATCACAGCCCAACGTCTCCGAGCTCCGCCGCGCCAAGTTCGCCCGGCGCATGCCCACGGAGCTCTCCGTGCTCGCCGGCCCGGCACACGGCGCTGTGAGCCTGCCGCTTCACTTGGCGTGGTCAGGACTGACCCGGTTCGATCTCGATCAGCCCCGGCTGCGGATGAGCTGCTACCGGATCGTCCTGGCCGAGGGCATACACGACGACCTGGTCCAGTACCTCAATCGCGACCTCCTCATCGACATGTGGCCTACGCTGCGCACCCTGATCAGTCGCGATATCCGTGATGTCTGGGAGAGCGCCTTCGGCGAGCTGGCTCATGCGATTCGGGCTGTTGCGTGAATCTCACAGAACTGCATCGACGCCTGCTGGCAGACGTACTCGCCGTGGGCGGCACGTACCCTCTCGCGCTCGCCGGTGGCTACGCCGTCCAGGCGCACGGCCTGGTCGACCGGCTCAGCCAGGACCTCGATGTCGCGACCGAGAACCCGGAACGCATGGAGGACATCGCCGCTGCCGTACGCACAGGGTTGGAGGAACACGGATGGCGCGTACGGGCTCTGGAGACGGACCCGCTGTCCGCGCGGCTGATCGTCACCGATCCCACCAGCCATGAAGAGTGTGAGGTCGACATCCTCAAGGAAGCACTCTGGCGGCCGCCTGTGAACACCGAACACGGATTGGTGCTCTCTCTCGAAGACGTCGTCGGCACCAAAGTCCGCGCACTGGCCGACCGCGGACTCGCCCGTGACCTGATCGACGTACGAGCCGCCGCAGACCGCTGGAGTCACACCGAACTCGAAGAGCTCGGACGGCGCCACGCCCGCGACTCCTTCGACCTCACCGATCTCCAGGCCCGCCTGGGCGGAGCCGACTGGATCGACGACACCGAATTCGCCGCCTACGGCCTCGACGAGCACTCGATCACCACCCTGCGGCAGTGGGCACAGACATGGGCCGACGACATCGCCGAACGGCTCCAAGAGCTGGAAGCTCCCCACGACAACTGATGACTTCACACCACGCGGGTCGCTTCGACGAAGACGTTGATCCCTGACCAGACCCCCGCTCGACGGAAGACTCGCGAAAGCAATCCGCAAGGGAAGTCGGCTTCGCCGGTCGGCAATACTCAGGATGCAAGGGCCGGCAGACCCGGAAGCCGCGCACCTCCGAGCGATCGTGCCCCATCCGTGCCCCTTCAGAGCGGTCAACAGCGGTCAACCGGGGTACCGAGATGCCGTGCCGAGCACGCACCTGGTTTGACATACCCGCAGGTCAGGATGCATGCCGTCACCTGACGCGCCGGTGATTCCCAAGCTCAGAGCGCGAGTTCGATTCTCGTCACCCGCTCCATACGAAAGCCCCAGGCCAGCGGCCCGGGGCTTGCTTGTTGTCCAGACCAATCTGGGGGCGGCCAGCCCTCCATCAGCCCTATCTACGGGCAAAGGCGGGGACTCAGCGCACTTCAGCCCCAGTTCGCAGACCCGAAGATCCGATCGTCTCAAATTGCGAGACGCATTTTCAGTGACCGCGTCACATAAACCTGTTCGGCCGTGTTCATTGCACGCGCGAAGTGGCCCTAGGTTGTCTGACAAATGATCAGGAGTCGGCTCCCGGTGAAGACCTGCTCGACGGCAAGCTCAAGCAGTCCCAGGGTCGTGACCCCGCTACGAAAAAGCGCGGCTGCATATCAACTTCCTGGGCCGCTACCGAGTTCCGCTCCAGCGGGCCAGGCCAGAGCCTGCGTCCACTGCGCGACCCTGACGCCGCCGAAGACGTCGATGACGAGGAGTGACGGCCTCGGCCTGGGTTCATTTCAGGCTCCAGGGGCGTGAGCAGGTCCTCAACCCAGGAATGCCGCAGTGGTCGCCACGAACCGGTCGGCGTCATCGAGCCAGGGGTAGTGGCCCGCCCCCGACTGCACCACGAGCGTGGCATCAGGGAACCGCCCCGCGAACTCGGCCGCCGACTGAGGGGGGCTATTCAAGTCGAACTCTCCGGCGAGCAGCAGGACGGGGATCCCGCAGGCGGCGAGCGCCGCGCGGGTGGTCTCCGGGTCGAAGGCCCCCTCGGCCGCGAAGAGAGTGACAGCCTCCATGTTGCTCGGCTGGCTGGCCGCACGGTGCTTCTGTGCCGCGGTGTCCCACCGGCCGTAGACGAAGGGGGCGATGGCCTCCCAATCGCTGCCCGTGCCCTCGGCGATCGCCTCCAAGGCGGCGAACGCCGCCGGGAACCACGGCTCGTTCTTCCGAAGCTGCGCGAGCTCGCGTCGCGTCCCCCCAGTGATCGCTATACCGACAGCTCGGGTACTGGGGCCGATCAAGGCGAGCTTGCTGACGTTCTTCGGATACCGGGCCGCGTATTGCGTCGCAATATTCGTGCCGGCGGAGTGGCCAAGCAGGTCCATCCGGGGAAGCCTGAGGTGTTCGCGCAGCGCCTCGACATCGTCGACCAGGCGATCGCAGCGGTAGGAGGAGGTGTCTTCGGGAATCGCGGACTGGCCGGTGCCGCGCAGGTCCAGGACGATCAGCCGGCGGTGCGCGGACAGGCCGCCGAGGTCGCCGAGGTAGACGGAGTCCGTGGGACCTCCCGGGATACACACGACCGGGTCGCCGTCTCCGATCATGCGGTAGGCGAGCCGGGTTCCGTCAGGTGCGGAGAAGGTAGGCATGACATGGATCCTGTCAGCCATAACCCGGTTATACAACCTAGTTATGGCGGTGTAACTCGGGTATATAACCGAGCTATGGCAGGCGAAGAGGACACGCATCAGAACCCAGAGACACTGACCGAGGAGCAGGCCGAGCGGATGCTCGCCGACATGAACGACGTGATCCGTGCGGGCGAGGAGATGCGGAAGCTACGCGCCGAAATGATCAAGCTGTTCGTCGGCTTCGGCTGGACCCAGGACAGGATTGCCCAGCTCACCGACATGAGTCAGCCCGCCGTGTCTAAGCAGGTGACGAAGTACAAGATGGGCGACCCACTGCCCCCGACGAGGCTCTCCCTCGACCAGCACGACACGCCCTGGCTTGAAGGACGCCTGTGGGGCCTCGCCGAGGAAATCTCCGAGACCTTCTACGACACCGCCCGCTGTACGCGCTACGTCAACGCCATCGCCCGGGGAAAGAAGCGCTTCACGCCCCAGAACGTCGACGAGCTGCGGCGTCTCCTCGAAGAGGACCTGATGCTGCATCAGGCGGAGATGCCCGGCAGCTACCGGGAGGCGTACGACGAGATCAGCCGTGGTCTCGACGTCCCCTCGAAGGTGACCACCACCGCATCAGCCTCTGTGCGTCGCACCCTCGCTCACCAGATCCAGCGCGACCGGCTCAGACGCGACGCCTAAGCTAAGCGTCCCTGGAACACGACGTCGGCTCAGAGCGCGCTCCCCAGCCAAGCTCCACTCTGTCACCGTTCCTGGGCAGAACAGCGCGATCGAGCGGATCTGCCGCTGGTTGGACCGGATACAACACGACCACCGAGGAACCCACTGGCCGCGGTGGACAACCGACACCACGACGGTCCACCGGCCCCCAGGCACACCGTCCTGGTGTTACGGCACTCCTGGTATCGCCCGCGCCCAGCAACTCGCCGCCCTCGCCCTCAGTGACGACCGCCGCAAGCGCATGGCCGAGCACGCCCTTCTCTACTGCCTCGCTGATCCCCACCAGCTCGGCATGCTCACCGGCCGCGGCCTGTGCCACGGCGTCGGCGGCCTCATCCGTGTGGTCCAGCGCGTCGCCCAGGACGCCGAAAAGCCTGCCGACTTCACCAACTTCCTGCCGCAGCTCAGCGAACGTTTCCTCGTCGCCGGGCCTCCAGCAGAGGCCGGTTTCCTCGAAGGCGCCACCGGGGCCTCGCTTGCCTTCCAAGACATTGAGGCCAGCGCTGCACAGAGCAGCGACTGGGATGCCTGCCTGCTCCTCGTCTAATGGCGCCACCGAAGGGAAGCAAGAGGTTGGAGCGGTACAGCAGCAGCGCGGCCGAAGAAGCCGTGCTCTCCGTCTTGGCCGGCACACCGATCGAGGAGGCCGCCACTCGGGCGCACTCCTCACCGAGGCATCTGGCCGAAGACGTCGAGACGTACCGAAGGGGCGGGCGGGCGGCACTCGACGCCCGGTCGGCCGCCGCCTCCGAGTGGCAGCAGATCAACATCGAATTCGTCGAATACCCGACTGCCCGACAAGCCTTCCACGCGTACCTGTTGCCACCTCTACGCAGAGCGCACGTCGGCGGTTCCGTAGGGGCCTGGTGGTTCGTCCGCAAGTTCCCTTGTTGGCGCATCCGCTTTGCGCACGGACCGCAGACGACAGGCGAAGGCGCGGCTAAACCCGTCCGCGAAGCACTCGACAGCGCGGTCTCGTGGGGCGTGGTCAAGCGGTGGTGGCCATCATCGTACGAACCCGAGACCACGGCCTTCGGCGGCCCCGAAGGAATGGAGATCGCCCATGCTCTCTTCCATGCCGACAGCGTCGGGGTCCTCGACTATCTGCATTCGGGGGCAGAGGGCCACGGCCAGATCGATGCCAAGGCGACCTCCCTGATCATCACCAGCATCCTCCTGCGCGCCGCTGGCCAGGAATGGAGCGAGCAAGGCGACGTGTGGGCACGGGTCGAAACCAAGCGCCCCCTCCCCGAGGACGTCCCGGCCGAGCGCGTCAGCGCGATGACCGCCGCGTTGCACAGGCTCCTGACGATCGACACCGCCTCGGTCCTCGCAGATGGCAGCCCACTGGCTCACCTCGCCCCGTGGGCCGACGCGATCAGTCAATGACGGGCAAAGTGATATAGTTCGTTGCGCAACGAATTATCAAGGGTTAGAGTAGGCACCCCGCAGCAAGCGCCCAGTGTCGAGCGCCATAGACGGCCCGGCCGTCCGAGGCCAATTCGCAGATGCGCCCCCGGCAAGCGGACCGATGGCCGGCCGCCCGTGAGAACCGCCCCCCATCCCCCGACATGCCTCACAAGGGCGTGGCGAACGGCCATCCCATCAGGTGCCGTCCGCAGACAGAAGAACGCCGACCCGAGCAAAGGAATCACTTGTGACCACCACCGATGCCACTCCGCCTGATCACTTCGGGGAGCACCTCGCTCTCGAACCGACCGCTCGCCAGATGCTGTTCACCGACGCCCGCACGGCGAACAACTTCGCCGACGAGCCCGTCACGGACGAGCAGCTCCGCGCCATCTGGGAACTGGCCAAGTGGCCGCCGACCTCGGCGAACGTCAACCCCCTGCGGGTGCTCTACCTCCGCACGGGCGACGCGCGGGAGCGCCTGCTGCCCCACCTCGCCGAGGCCAATCGTGCCAAGAGCGCTTCAGCGCCGGTGACCGCCGTCCTGGCGTTCGACCCGCACTACACGGAGCATGTGCCGCGACTGCTGCCGTTCCGCCCGGAGATGAAGGAGATACTGGAAGCCGACCCTGACAACCACCAGGAGCAGGCGCGGTTCAACGCGGCGCTTCAAGCCGGCTACTTCCTCCTCTCGGTGCGGGCGGCCGGACTCGCCGCCGGACCGCTGGGCGGCTTCGACGCCGACGGGGTGAACCAGGAGTTCTTCGGGGAGTGCCGCTGGAAGTCCTTCCTCCTCGTCAACATCGGCAAGCCCGGCGAGAACCCCTGGTTCGAACGTCTGCCCCGGCTGGACTTCGAGGAAGCAGTGAGCCTCGTCTGAGCCATCCGAATCGGCCTGACCTGGCTGAATCCGGAGAGGCCTGGCGACATGTCGCAGGGCCTCTCCGGATTCTCCGGCGCAGATGGATCACTTCGGGCGGTTCCGGAAGAACCCGAAGCGTGCGAGGGGGCCGAGGAGTTCACGCTCCTCGTAGGCGAAGTGGGACAGGACAGTGTCGGTCAGCACATCGATCGCGGCCGTGATCGGGCCGTGGTCGCCCGGGTTGCGGGCGAGGTGGACCAGTGCGCGGTCCACGTCCGACAGCAGGAAGTGGATGGTGCGGTGTTCCTCGTCCAGCCGGTCGAGGACCGCCTGGAGACCGCGCTGGCTCTTCCGCAGATGCGGGAAGACGGCGCGGTCCTCCAGCCGATGCTGCTCGGTGAGCGAGCGGCCTGGGCCCGGCAGATCTCGCTGAACGCGCCGTCGGCGGTGCCGAGGGCCATGGTGTTCAGCCGGCCGCGGGCCCGGGAAATGGAGGCGCCGCACCCATTCACCTGCCGCAGAAGCTCGTGCACCTGGGTCAGCTCACGCCGGTAGTGGTTGTGCACCTCGATCAACCGGCGGGCCTCGTCGCGTCCCCGGCGGGTGAACACGACATCCCGGGGCGGCTCCGGGCCGCTCGGGCGGGTGGACTCCCAATTCTGCCCCCATCGCCGGGCAGCGATGTCCCGCCCTGCGGGAACCTCCTCCCCGGAGGACGGGCCTGTCCGATCAGTCGGCCGTGAGGGAGATGTCGGCCCAGATCGTCTTGCCGCTGGACGTGTAGCGGGTGCCCCAGCGCTGGGTGAGCTGGGCGACGAGCAGCAGGCACCGCCCGCCCTCGTCGAAGACGCGCGCCCGGCGCAGACGCGGGGAGGTGTAGCTGGCGTCGGACACTTCGCAGATCAGGACTCGCTGATGGATGAGGCGAAGCTGAATGGGGGGCAGCCCGTAGCGGATGGCATTGGTGACCAGCTCGCTGACCACCAACTCGGCGGTAAAGCTGAGTTCGTCTAGCCCCCAGTCGGCCAGACGGCCGACGGCGTCCGTACGGACCTGGGCGACGGCGGCTGGGTCGGGGGGCACTTCCCAGAAGGCGACCTGGCTATCGCTGAGGCGTTGAGTACGCGCGATCAGCAGAACGCTGTCGTCGTCGGGGCGGTCGGGAAGCAGGGCCGCGAACGCGTCGTCGCAGAGGGCGTCCAGTGACGGCGCGGGCCGGCCGGGGCGGTCGAGCACCCGGAGCAGGGTGTCGCGCCCCTCGTCTATGTCACGGCCGCGGGCCTCGATCAGGCCGTCGGTGTAGAGAGCGAGGAGACTGCCTTCCGCAAGGTCGAATTCGGCGGTCTCGAAGGGCAGGCCGCCCAGGCCGAGCGGTGGGCCGATGGGTACGTCGAGATTGTCCGCAGTGCCGTCCGGGCGGACCACGGCCGGCAAGGGGTGGCCCGCGCTGGTCAGGGAGCAGCGGCCGACGACGGGGTCGTAGACGACGTACAGACAGGTGGCGCCGATGTCACCGACGGCTTCGGCGTCGGCCTCGAAGTCCTCGGCGCCCAGCCGGATGACCACGTCGTCGAGGTGGGTGAGCAGTTCGTCGGGCGGCAGGTCGATGTCGGCCAGGGTGCGTACGGCGCTGCGCAGCCGTCCCATGGTGGCGGCGGCCTGGATGCCGTGGCCGACGACATCGCCGACGACCAGGGCGACCCGTGCGCCGGAGAGTGGGATGGTGTCGAACCAGTCGCCGCCGACGCCAGCCTGGCCCCCGGCTGGCAGATATCGGGAGGCGATCTCCAGCGCGACCTGGTCGGGGAGCGCCTGTGGCAGCAGGCTGCGCTGCAACGTCACGGCGGTCTGGCGCTCGCTGGTGTAGCGGCGGGCGTTGTCGATGCACACGGCCGCCCGGGCGGTGATCTCCTCCGCCAGGAGCATATCGTCGGATTCGAACGGCGCCATGACGGTGGGCAACGCGACCAGCGGCGGCAGTCTGCCCGCCCAGTTCCTCCCGGCCTGGCTGGAGCCGTTCTCCTCGGTGCTGCCGGTCGGTG